>NZ_SMJY01000190.1:0-11691 GCF_004348355.1 Micromonospora sp. KC721
CTCCGTCACCACCGCCTCGTGGTTGCAGATCACCGCGGTGGTCGTCCTGCTCGCCCTGGCCGGCGTGCTCGTGTGGCAGGCCGTGGACTGGGACGGGCAGATCGACCGGGCCGCCCGCCTGGTGCCCGACGCGGACCCGGAGGAGGTCCGCAGCGAGCGGTTCGGCAACGTTTTCATGACCTGCCTTCTGGGCGTGCCCACGCTGCTGTTCGCCGGATGGCTCGGGGCCACCGCCGTCGGTGTGCGCCGGGGCAGCAACACCGCCCGGATCCTGGTCTTCGTGGCCGGCGGCTGCCAGCTGCTGCTCACCTGCGGCCAGGGCTGCTCCGGGGCGCTGGCGATCCCGCTGATGTTCGGTGTCGCCGACGCCGACGCCGACGCCGACGCCGAGGAGTGGGACACGGCCGTGGAAGGCGTCCTCGGCGAGCAATCCAGGTTCCTCGACACCCTCTACCCACCCGATGCCTCCTTCAGCCTGCGCGACGACATCCTGTTCGGCACCGCCACCGGTGGGACCGTGCTGGTCTTCCTGCTCACCCTGGCGGCGGTGGTGTTGCTGGCGCTGCCGGTGGCGCAGCGCTGGTTCGTGCCACCGGCCCAGCACGCCGTACGCCCACCGGCACCGGTCACGTTCATGTTGCCGCCCGGCTACATGGTCTGCCCCGACCCCCGCGCGCACGGCGTGCCGCCGCAGTTCCCGCCCGCCGCGACGCCGCCCCCTGGTGCGGCGACGTCCGACCCGCACGATCCGGCCGGGCCGGTCACCCACTGATCCCACCCGGCAGGCCGTGGCACCGGGACGGCTGCCACGCGGCCAGCGGCCGTCGTCGGCCCACCGCAGGGGAGTACGCCCACGGCCGGCGGCGGGGCCACTAGTCTCGGAGCGGTGTCACCGTCCCGTCGTCGCCGTCTCCCACCGCGTGCGGTGGGCGCCGCCGGCTACCTCCAGGGGTTCGTACTGGCCGGGGTGGCGACGGTGCTGGCCACCCGGGCCTACCTTCTGGCGACCGGCTATCCGCAGCTCGGCGGGGGCGGCCTGCACCTCGCCCATGTGCTCTGGGGCGGCCTGCTGATGGCCCTCGGGCTGGGCGTGGCCCTGGTCTTCCTGGGCGGCACGGCCCGGATGACCGGTGCGATCGTCGGCGGGATCGGCTTCGGCCTGTTCATCGACGAGGTGGGCAAATTCGTCACCGCCGAGACCGACTACTTCTACCGGCCGGCGGCCTCCATCATCTACGCCGTCTTCGCCCTGCTCGTGGTGATCACCCAGGCGGTGCGTGACCGGATGACGCTCACCTCGGGCGAGCGGGTGGCAAACGCCCTGGACACCGTGGTGGGCGGGGTCGGCCGGGGGTTGACCGACCGGCGCCGGGTGACCACCCTGCGGATGGTGCGCGGTGCCGGCCCGGAGGTCGAGTACGCGGTGTCCCAACTGCTCGACGCGGTACCGCGCCGGGAGCCGCCACCCCGCCGGTTCTGGCAGCCGTGGCTGGCGTGGCTGCGTACCTGGGCGGTCCGGGTGATCACGGCGCGCTGGGTGGTCGCGCTGGTGGTGATCTACCTGGTCGCCGAGCCGGTGACCAACGTGGTGTCCGTCGTGGTGGACGGGGTGACCGGTCGGCTGGACGAGGCGCGGGAGTGGGGCGCGCTGCTCGGCGTGTCGGCCGCCGCGCTGGTCGCCGCGGTGTTGGGCATCCGGGCGGCGTTCCTGTTGCGCCCCGACCGGGCCGGCGCGTTCCGCCTGTTCAAGCTGGCCCTCCTGGTCAACCTGCTGTTCGGCCAGGTCTTCAACTTCACGGTCAACCAGTTCGGCGCGGTGGCCACGCTGGCGCTCGACCTCTTCCTGCTCGCGGTGGTGACCGGCGAACACCGGCGGGTACGCGCGCAGACCGGCTGAACGCGGCCGGGCACGCCACGACCCTCCGGCGCTGCTCCGGCGCGCGCGGGTGGGCCGCAGTGGATACGGTGTGGGCGCGATCCAAGGGAAGGAGAATCGTGGTCGATTCCCAGCACACACCGGCCCGCGCCCGGCCGGCCGTAGTGACGATTTCCAGCTACCTGCTGATTCTGTTCGCTCTGCTCCAGGTGATCAGCCTGATCATCGCGCTGGCCACCGCCGGCACGGTCCGCGAGGCGCTCGACGACGCGTACCGCGGCACCGCCGCGAACGGCGCACAGGAGGTCGCCACCTTCGCGATGGCGGCCATCATCGGTGGCGCCATCGTCGGGCTGCTGCTGGCGATCGTGCTCGCCGTGCTCGGCCTGTTCAACAACCGGGGCATGAACGGCACCCGCATCGCCACCTGGGTGCTCGGCGGCATCCTGTTCTGCTGCTGCGGCCTCAACACGGCCGGCGGGTTCGCCAACGGCATCGGCACCACCGGCGGCCCGACCGACGGTGACATGCCCAGCGGCGACGAGGTCGCCCGCCGGTTGGAGGAGGCCCTGCCTTCCTGGTACACCCCGGTCACCACGACGCTGGCGGTGCTCACCCTGCTGTCCCTGCTGGTGGCGCTGATCCTGCTGGCGCTGCCGAAGGCGAACGAGTTCTTCCGCAAGCCGCAGCCGGCCTGGGAGCCGCCCGCCCCGGGTGCCGCCTATCCGGGCTACCCGGCCACCCCGGGCTACCCGCAGCCGGGTTACCCGGCGGCTCCGGGTCAGCCCGGTTACCCGACGGCTCCGGGTCAGTCGCAGCCGTCGACCGGTGCGGAGTGGCAGGCGCCGCCGCCCTCCTCACCGGGAGAGTCCTCCGCGCCGTCGGGCACGCCCGACGCGCCGTCGGCCGGTCAGAGTGACCCGGGTCGTCCCGCCGACGGCCCCGGCCAGTCGGGGGACAGCAGCCCGCCGTCCACCTCCTGACGGGCGCGTAGCAGCGACGCGACGGTTTCCTCCGAGTAGGTTGCAACCCGACGCCTACCGGAGGGAATCGTCGTGTCGTACCCGCACCAGGCGCCGGAGTTCCGGCCCGCCGCCGTGCCGGCCCGCCGACCGGCCTCGGTCACGCTGGCGGCGGTGGTACTGGCGCTGATGACCCTCGGGGCCGTGGCCTACGCCGTCACGGCCCTGCTCGCCCTCGGTGGCACCGTCGACCGGTTCCGTGCCGCGGCCGGCACCGGCGCGGACGCCGACGACATCAGCGCGATGGTGACCCTGCTCCGGGTCGGCACCATCGTCTCGGCGATGGTGACGGTCCTGGTCGGCCTGGTGCTGGTCGGCCTCGCGGTCGGCCTGCTCGCCGGTCGCCGGGGTGCCCAACTGTCCACGTGGGTGGTCAGCGGGCTGGGCCTGCTCGGCGGCTGCTGCACCCTGGCCGCGCTGGTCGGGCAGCGGGCCGCTCCGCTGGAGGTGGGCGACCCCGGGCTGCTACCGCTGCTCGGCGAGGCGTACCCGGCTTGGTGGCTGCCGGTCAACGCGGGGCTTTCGGTGGCTCAGTTGCTCGGCTACCTTGTGGTGGCCGTGCTGCTCGCCCTCCCCGCGGCGCACCGCTGGTTCGGTGCGCACCGCCCCGCGCAGCCGGCCGCCCCGCCGCAGAACCCGTACCATCTTCACCCGCCGCAGGGCGCGCGGCCGCCGGAGTGGAAGGAGTCGCGTTGACCGCCGACCACCCGGGCAGCACGCGACGGGCGCTGGTCACCGGCGCCACCGCCGGCATCGGGGCGGCATTCGCCCGGCGGCTCGCCGCTGACGGCGCGGACCTGGTGTTGGTGGCCCGCACCGCAGACCGGCTCGCGGAGGTCGCCACCGAGCTGACCGACCGGTACGGCCACCGGGTGGAGACGATCCCCGCCGACCTGTCCACCGTCGACGGCTGCGCACCGGTCACCCGCCGGCTCGCCGCCGGGCCGCCGGTCGACCTGCTGGTCAACAACGCCGGGATCAGCCTGGACCGGTCCTTCCTCCGGTCCAGCGTGGAGGACGAGGAACGGCTGCTCCGGTTGAACGTGCACGCCGTGCTGCGACTGACTCTGGCGGCCCTCGGTCCGATGACGGAACGACGCCACGGGGCAGTGATAAATGTCTCTTCAGTTTCCGGGTTCGGGCCGGTGATGCCGGGGTCGACGTATCCGGCGAGCAAGGCGTGGGTGACGAGTTTCAGCGAATCGGTGGACCTGTCGGTGCGGCCGTTCGGCGTACGGGTGATGGCGCTCTGCCCCGGCTACACGGCCACCGGCTACCACGAGCGCAACGGCATCGACATGTCCGGCACGCCGCGTTGGATGTGGCTCAGAGCCGACGACGTGGTCGCCGAAGCCCTACGTGACCTGCGCAAAGGCAAACAGGTCAGCGTTCCCGACTGGAAGTACAAGCTCGCCGTGGCGGGTCTGCGGCACGCGCCGCGCCGGCTGCTGCGGCTGGCGTACCGGGACCGGCGCGGGCGGGTCGGGCCGGCCGACGACTGACCGGAGGAGCTCGCCCGACGGGGTTGGCCGACCACCCTACTGCCTCGCAGGGCAGTCGCACAGCGTAGCGGTCCATCGCCACTCGTCGGTCGCTCGGCAGGCTGACCCGGCAGGACCCCGCACACGGGGCACAGACTCGCGCAGTAACCTCTATCGCCATGGGCGACCACGACGACCTGCGCAAATTCATCATCGACCTGGCTGTGGTCCATGGCCGAGTGGTGCTCTCATCCGGCCGTGAGGCGGACTGGTACGTCGATCTGCGCCGCGTTACGCTCCATCACCGTGCCGCACCGCTGGTCGGCCGGGTGATGCGTGATCTCACCGCAGACTGGGAGTACGACGCCGTCGGTGGGCTGACCCTGGGCGCGGATCCGATCGCCGTGTCGATGTTGCACGCGGCCGCAGAGGCCGACCATCCGGTGGACGCCTTCGTGGTCCGCAAGGCCGGCAAGGCGCACGGTCTGCAACGTCGGATCGAGGGGCCTGACATCGCCGGCCGGCGGGTACTCGCGGTGGAGGACACCTCGACGACAGGGGGCAGTGTGCTGACCGCGGTCGAGGCACTTCGCGAGGCCGGGGCAGAGGTGGTGGGTGTGGCGGTTATTGTTGATCGTGGCGCTGGGGACGCCGTACGTGCCGCCGGATTGTCGTACCGGGCCGCCTATACGTTGGCTGACCTCGACCTTCTGGCGTAAAAGTTTGCCGATTCAGATCTGCTGATATGCAGGCGGATCGATGCTGCTGGTGGAAGGATGGAATACGTGGGAACTGCGTTGGCTGAAATGACCATGCCTCAGATCTCGCCGCTTGCCGGCGAGCCGATCGAACGAGCCGATGCCGAGCGGCTCGCGGGGGTCCTCAAGGCCCTCGCCGACCCCGCCCGGCTGCGGCTGCTCAGCCTGATCCAGTCGGCGCCCGAGGGCGAGGCGTGCGTGTGTGACCTGACCGCGCCGCTCGGCCTCTCGCAGCCGACGGTCAGCCACCACCTGCGTATCCTCACCGAGGCCGGCTTGCTGGAGCGGGAGAAGCGCGGTGTGTGGGCCTACTACCGGCTGGTGCCGTCCGCGATCGCGACGATCGCGGACCTGCTCACGCCGCCGCGCAAGCGGGCCACCAAGAAGGCCCGCTGACCCCTGATCCGCTCGTCGCCCCGCCCGGGGCGACGTTCGGTGGCGTACCCAGGGGTGGTGCCACCGGACGATGACGCCTGCCCGTCAACGGCAAGCCGTCATCGTGTCAGCAGGGGTTCGTGGACAGATACCACGCTGGCCGGTCCTCGGAAGGGCCGGCCAGCTGGTCCTGTCCGTCAGTACTGCCCGTAGTGCTCGCGGGTTTCCCGGATCGCCTCCTCGGCGGCGGCCACCTCCTCGGGCGTGGTGCCCCGCTTGGCGGCCAACCGCGCCCGCAGCAGTTCCACCGCGATCGGGATCACCGAGAGCAGCACGATCCCGATGAGGATCATCTCGATGTTGGCCTTCACGAACGGGATCTGGCCGAGGAAGTAGCCGAGCACCGTGACGCCGGTGCCCCAGAGGATGGCGCCGACCACGTTGTAGATCACGAAGGTCCGGTAGCGCATCCGGCTCACCCCGGCGACGATCGGCGTGAAGGTCCGCACGATCGGCACGAACCGTGCCAGCACGATCGACCGGGCACCGTACTTCTCGAAGAACTCGTGCGCCTTGATCGCGTTCTCCTGCTTGAACAGCCGGGAGTTCGGCCGCCGGAACAGCGCCGGCCCGACCTTGCGCCCGAAGGCGTAACCGACCTGGTCGCCGGCGATCGCGGCGAGGGTGATCAGCAGACACACCAACCAGAGCGGGTACTTGATGTACTGCCCGTCGGCGGTGAGCAACCCGGCGGTGAACAGCAGCGAGTCACCCGGCAGGAAGAAACCGATCAGCAGGCCGGACTCGGCGAAGACGATCACCAGGATGCCGAGCAGCCCGAACGTGGAGATGAGCCACTCCGGATCCAGCCAGTCCGGCCCTAGGGCGAGCGTGGTGGTGGGCATCGCGGGTGACCTCCGAGTCTGCCTGTGGATGGTGACGGTTCGTCCGCCACCGGCGACGGCACGCCCCGTAGTGTAGGTGCCGCCCCTTTCCGGTTGGTGCGTGACGTCACACCCGGGCCGGAGCGACAACCCCGGCCGGGGTGTGACGGTGGCTCACAGTCGCGGGTCCACCGGCTCCGACTTGCAGGCCAGAATGGCGAAGATCAGCTCGGTGCCGACGCCACAGCGGAGCGCCCGGCGCCCACGCGTCCAGGGCAGCCAAACCAAGACCATGCTCGTGCAGGGTCAGGCCGGTGGAGCCAGCGGAGCTTACGGACTCGCCGCCCGGCGACGGGCCCTCGCAACGTTCCGCCGGTCCATCTCCGTCAACAGGAGCGGGACCCTGGGAGGTGCAGTGACGTACGAGGAGTTCACCGACTCGCGGCTGACCGCTCTGCTGCGGTACGCGGTCATGCTGACCGGCGACCCGCACCAGGCACAGGACCTGGTGCAGGAGACGATGGTGCGGGTCCAGTTGAACTGGCGGCGGGTGGCGCGGGCGGACTCGCCGGAGCGTTACGTCCGCCGGATGCTCACCAACCAGTACGTCGACTGGAGGCGCGGCTCCTGGGTACGCCGGGTGTTGCTGCGCGGCGATCCGGAGGATGCGGTGCCGGTCACCGTCGACCATGCGCAGGACGCGGTGGACCGTGACCAGGTCTGGTCCTGGCTGGCCCGGCTGCCCCGCCGACAGCGCGCGAGCCTGGTGTTGCGCTACTACGAGGACCTCCCGGACGCGGAGATCGCCGAGATCCTCGGCTGCGCCGTCGGCACCGTCCGTTCGTCCATCTCTCGCGCCCTCGCCACGCTGCGCACCGAACATGTGGAGGTCTGCTCATGATCGAGGAGATGGAGCTGCGAGCTGCGTTTGCCCGCCACGAGGAGCTGACCCCGCCGGTCGCTCCGCTGAGAGCGGCCATCGACAGGCTGGTCGTACGGCGTCGCCGACGCCGGCGTCGCCTCCAGGTCGGGACCACCGCGCTGGCGGTGCTGGTCCTGCTGGGCCTGGCGGCACCGCAGGTTGTCGGCCTGCCGGTGGAACGGGCCGGGTCAGGGGTGTTGAGCGGGGATCCGGGTGCCCGCAGCGGGGCACTGAACGTCCTGCTGGTCGGCGTCGACGGCTCGACGCGGCAGCCGGTGCGGCGGGCCGACTCGGTCCTGCTGGTGCACGTTCCCGCCGACCGCAGCCGGGCCTACCTCATCTCCCTGCCGCGTGACCTGGAGGTACCGATCCCGGGTCACGGCACCGACAAGTTGAGCGCCGCCTTCGCGTTCGGCGCCGGCGTGGACCGTCCCGACCTGTCCCGGGGGTACGAGCTGACCAGCCGCACCGTCGCCGACCTCACCGGTGTGCGCCTGGACGCGGGCGCGGTACTCACCTATCCCGTGCTGCGCGAGCTGACCGACACGGTCGGCGGGGTGGAGGTCTGCCTGCCCAGCCGGGTCACTTCCGTGCACACCGCGCGGGTCTTCCGAGCCGGCTGTCAGCGACTCGACGGCGCGGCCTCGGTCGACCTGCTCCGCCAGCGGCGGGGGCTGCCCGACGGCGCCTTCGACCGCGACCGTACCGCCCAGATCTTCGCCGCCGGGCTGGTCCGCAGGGCCAGGGAACAGGGCGTGCTCAATGATCCGGCCCGGCTCTCCGCGCTGGTCGCCACGGTCGGGGCGAAGATGGCTGTGGCGAGCGGTGGACCATCGCTGCTGGACCTGCTCCGGGTGGTGCCGGAGCTGAAGTCCCTCGATCCGGTCGGGATCAACCTGCCGGTCGGCGCGCCCGCCGGCCGGAGCTGGCTGGTCGGGATGGACCCGGTGGCGACGCCGCAGTTCCTCGCCGCGCTGCGCCAGGACCGGCTGGCGCAGTGGGTGGCGGAGCACCCGGGTCGGATCACCCCGATGGGGTGACCCGCACCCGCCCGCTGTCAGCGGTAGTCGTCCTCGTCGGCGGTGACCACCCGGGCCTGTTCCATCGCGTCCCAGTCGGCGACCTCCAGGCCGCGGTGCGGCTCGCCGTCGTCCTCGGTGGGGCCGGCCACCACGGACTGCTCCACCGCGTCGGCCGGCTCGGCCTCCAGGTCGCGTTCCTCCGGGCTGAGGTGGTCGCTCGGGGTGAACTCCTCTTCGGGGTAACCCATCGTCGTCCTCCTGAGTTCCGGCGGATTTCTCCCCACACGGTACGGGTTGTCGCCGGTTGTCGCCCGGCAGGCGGGCAAGCGGACTCGGTAGATCATGCCACCGGCGGCCGCCGGCGGTGCCAGGATGAGGGCGTGGGATTCCTGATCCGGCTGGTGATCACAGCGATCGCGCTGTGGGTCACCACCCTGGTCGTGCCCGGGGTCGAGGTCTCCGGCCGCACCGGCGCGAACACCGTGTTCACCCTGCTCGCCGTGGCATTGATCTTCGGTGTGGTCAACGCGGTGCTCAAGCCGGTCATCAAGGTGGTCGGCTGCGTGTTCTACCTGCTCACGCTCGGTCTGATCGCGCTGGTCGTCAACGCGTTGCTGTTCCTGCTCACCGACTGGATCGCGCGCGGGCTCGACCTGCCGTTCCGGGTGGACAATTTCTGGGCGGCGTTCTGGGGAGCGATCGTGATGGCGGTGGTGAGCTGGCTGATCAGCGTCGTCGTGCCGGACCGGCTGGAGCGCCGGTGACCGCCCTGGTGGGCGGGTACCGGGGCGGTTGTGTCGATCGCCAGCTCCTACGGGATACTTCCGGCGGTGGACAGCGCGGTCCGGCGCAACCGACGGAAGACAGCGGCCAGCGCGGCCGAGAGCGGTAAGTAAGGAGCGTTCGACATGCCCATCGCTTCCCCTGAGACCTACGCGGAGATGCTGGACCGGGCCAAGGCCGGCCAGTTCGCGTACCCCGCGATCAACGTGACGTCGTCGCAGACGCTGAACGCGGCGCTGAAGGGCTTCGCCGACGCGGAGAGCGACGGCATCATCCAGGTCTCCACCGGTGGCGCCGAGTACCTCTCCGGCCCGTCGATCAAGGACATGGTCACCGGCGCGGTCGCCTTCGCCGCGTACGCGCACGAGGTGGCCAAGAAGTACCCGGTCAACATCGCGCTGCACACCGACCACTGCCCGAAGGAGAAGCTGGACAAGTTCGTCCGCCCCCTGATGGCCATCTCGCAGGAGCGGGTGCGCAACGGTCAGGAGCCGCTGTTCCAGTCGCACATGTGGGACGGCTCGGCCGTGCCGGTCGCGGAGAACCTGGAGATCGCCGCGCAGCTGCTCGACGAGGCCGCCAAGGGCAAGATCGTCCTGGAGATCGAGGTTGGTGTCGTCGGCGGCGAGGAGGATGGCGTCGAGAACGAGATCAACGACAAGCTCTACACCACCGTCGAGGACGGCCTGGCCATGGTCGAGGCGCTCGGCCTGGGCGAGAAGGGCCGCTACATGGCGGCGCTGACCTTCGGCAACGTGCACGGTGTCTACAAGCCGGGCAACGTCAAGCTCCGCCCCGAGGTGCTCAACCACATCCAGTTGGCGGTCGGCGCCAAGTACGGCAAGGAGAAGCCGCTCAGCCTGGTCTTCCACGGCGGCTCCGGCTCGCTGCTGTCGGAGATCCGGGAGGCGCTGGACTACGGCGTGGTGAAGATGAACATCGACACCGACACCCAGTACACCTTCTCCCGGCCGGTCGCGGACCACATGTTCCGCAACTACGACGGGGTGCTCAAGGTCGACGGCGAGGTCGGCAACAAGAAGATGTACGACCCGCGCGTCTGGGGCAAGGCCGCCGAGGCCGGCATGGCCGCCCGGGTCGTGGAGGCGTGCGAGCACCTGCGCTCCACCGGTACCAAGTTGAAGTGACCTGCGCGTGACGGCACGACGGCCGGCGTCCCCGATCCGGGACGCCGGCCGTCGGCGCGTTCACGCCGTCGCCGTGAGCACCCGGATGGCCTCGTGCACGTCGTCGGTCAGGTGCACGGTGGTGGACAGGTCACCGAACGGGGAGGCGGCGAGGAGCGGCCGCAGCAGCGACTCCACCGGCAGCTCCCGGGTCCAGTACGCCCGGTCCAGGAAGACGTACGCCCCGCTTGCCCCGTCGGTGCCGTAGTACGTCTTGGTCGCCGCCTGGAACACCTCCTGCACCGTGCCGGCCCGGCCGGGCGCGAAGACGATCCCGCCCCGGGCCAGCCGCAGGATGGTGTCCTCCCGGATGGCGTTGGAGAAGTACTTGGCGATCCGCCCGGCGAAGAGGTTCGCCGGCTCGTGGCCGTACAGCCAGGTGGGGATGGCCAGTCCACCGGTGCGGGCCCAGTCCAGCCCCGGCTGCCGCTGCTGCGGGACGGCCGGTGCGGTGGCGTACCGCTGGCGGACGGCCAGTGCCGCAGCGGTGTAGCGGTCGTGGTCGGTGAAGTCGGGGGCGGTCGCCAGCAGGTCGATCGCCGTGGTCAGCTCGTCGGCCGGCCAGGCGGCGAGGAACGCGCCGAGGTTCGCCGCCTCCATCACGCCAGGGCCGCCGCCGGTCACCACCAACCGGTCGGCCCGGGCCAGCTCCCAGCCCAGCACGGCCGCCATCCGGTACGGCACGCTGCCGCGCGGTACCGCGTGCCCGCCCATCACGCCCACCACCGACTGTGGGCCGTGTGTCGTCAGCCAGGCACGGGTCGCGTCGGCCAGGGCGTTGTCGACGCCGTGGTCGTGCAGCCGCTGCCCGAGCGCCTCCTTCACGTCCGGCAGCGCGCCGCCGTGGGCGCGGAAGTGCGCGTACACCCGGGTGTCGTACATGCCGGCGAAGCCGCCTTCGGCGAAGCCGGCCGCGAGGTCGTCCGGGGTGTAGAGGTGTGACGGCTGGGTCGGGTACGGCAGCCCGGAGAAGGGCGGCACCACGTTCGCGCCACGCCGCACCAGGTCGGCGCCGACCTCCCGGTCGGTGAACCGGCAGCCCACGAAGAGGGTGCCGGTCACGTCGACGGTGGTCAGGTCGGGGACCGGGTCGAGGTCGAGGCGGAGCCCCTGGACGGTCAGCCCGGCCAGGCTTCCGCTGGCCAGCCGCTGGTCGAGTTCGGCCCGGGTCTCGATCTCGTCGTGGCTGGTGTCGTGGGGCGCGATGACGTCCGTGGGTGGTGGGGTCGGCACGCGCTCATCCTGCCCACCCCGCACAACCCGCCAAACCCGCACCCGCCGTGCCCCGGATCCGGCGGCGCGGCGGGGGCGAAGGCCGCGATGGTCCGACGCGGTCCGGGCGTCGTGCGGTGGCGCCGGATGCCGTATCTGGTGCTATCCC
>NZ_SMJY01000191.1:0-11634 GCF_004348355.1 Micromonospora sp. KC721
GGCTTCGGCTCCTCGGGGGGAATGGTGATCGGGTCGTCGGGCAGCACCGGCGGCTGGGGCACCGGAGGGTAGGTCAGCGACGGGTCCACCGGCGTGTCCGAAGCCGGAGCGTCCGCTGCCGGCGGCAGCGTCGGCGACCGCGGGGTCAGCGTCGGGGCCACCAGCGCCGCGGCCGCGACGACCAGGGCCAACGCGCCGACCGCCACGAGCGGGCGACGAGCCACCGAACGTCCGGGTCGGACCGCGGCGCGCACCTCAGCGGACGCCGGGGCGGCGCCGACCGTGGGCAGGGCCACCGTCGAAGCGAACATGCTGGCCGCCGCCGCGGCGGGGAGCGTCTGCTCGCGCAGCGCCGCGGCGACCTGGTAGGCGCTGGGGCGTTCCTGCGGATCCCGGGCCAGGCAGCGCAGACAGGTGTGCGCCACCTCCGGGGGGAGCCCCGGTACGCCGTCCAGTGAGGGCATCCGCTGATCCTGCAGCGCGGCGGCCAACTCCTCCCAGGTGTCCGCCGGGTACGGCACCTGCCCGGTCAGGGTTTCGTAGAGCAGCACACCCAGCGAGTAGACGTCAGTGGCCGGCTGGGCCGGTGCCCCGTCCAACCGTTCCGGTGCCACGTACGCCGGGGTGCCGAAGGTGCCGCCGTCCTCGTCCTCGTCCGGTGCGCCGACCTGGGTGGCGATGCCGAAGTCGAGCACCTTCGCGCCGACCTTGGTCATCATCACGTTGGCCGGGGTGATGTCCCGGTGCACAATGCCCAACCGGTGCGCGGCGGCGAGCGCCTCGGCCACCTGGATGCCCACCTCCACCGCCATCTGCCAGGGCAGCGGGCCCTCGCTGAGCCGGTCCTCCAACTCCTCCCCTTCGAGCAGCTCCATCACCACGAACGAGGTGATCTGGCCGTCCGGGGCGAGCGTCTCGCCGTAGTCGTGCACCGAGGTGACGTGCGGGTGGACCAGTTGGGCGGCGGAGCGGGCCTCCTCGCGCACCATGTCCCGGAAGCGGGCGTTCGCGGCCAGCGAGGGAGCGAGCACCTTGACCGCCACCACACGGTTGAGGACCTCGTCGCGGGCCCGCCAGATGACCGACATGCCGCCGGCCCCGATCTGGTCGAGGAGTCGGTACCGGCGGGCCAGCAACCGGCCGGGTTGCAGCGCTGCCATCAGTGATCGCACCTGCCTCGGGATGGGGGCGGTACCAGGTTGCGGGAAGGTGTCCCCCCTGTCAACGGCCGTCCGCTTTTCCGGTGACCCGCTGCGCCCAGTGGTTCGCCCACTGCGACGGGCAGCGGCTGCGACGGGTGGGCGGCGGACGCGTGCCAGGATGAACGGCATGGGTGGTGGTCCGGTGGCGTTCGTGCTCGGCGGCGGGGGAGTGCTCGGCGCGGTCGAGGTGGGCATGCTGCGCGCCCTGTTCCGTGCCCGGATCCGTCCCGACGTCGTGTTGGGCACCTCCATCGGCGCGGTCAACGGCGCGCTGGTCGCCGCCGAGCCGTCCGAGGCCGTCACCGACCGGCTGGTCCGCCTCTGGGCCTCGCCGGAGGCCAGCGAGGTGTACGGCGACTCGGTGGCCCGGCAGTTGCGCCGCTTCGCCGCCCGTACCCACCTGCACTCGCCCCGTCCGCTGCGCAAGTTGCTGGAGAGCGAGCTGGGCGCGGAGACCACCTTCGCCGACCTGAAGGTGCCGTTCCGTTGCTGCGCCGCCAGCATCGAGCGGGCCGCCGAGCACTGGTTCCATTCCGGGCCCGTGGTGCCGGCCGTGCTCGCGTCCGCGTCGGTGCCGGGGTTGCTGCCCCCGATCCGGATCGACGACCAGCACTACGTCGACGGTGGGATCGTCAACTCCATCCCGATCGGGGAGGCCGTGGCGGTCGGCGCCCAGCGGATCTTCGTCCTGCAGGTGGGGCGGATCGAACGGGAGCTGACCCCTCCCCGGCGGCCCTGGGAGATCGCGCAGGTCGCCTTCGAGATCGCCCGGCGGCACCGGTTCGCCCGGGAGTTGGCGGCGCTGCCCGACGGGGTGGAGGTGCACGTGCTGCCGACCGGTGGGCTGGAGCCCCGGGACGACAGTCCGTGGGCGTACCGGGACCTGGCGGCCGTGGGGCGGCGGATCAGTCGCGCGTACACCGCCTCCCGGCACTACCTGGCCAGCCTGGAGCGTTGATGCCGCTGCCGCCGAGGTGGATCCGCCGGCTGGTGCTGGCCCCCGGCGTGGTGCTGCTCGCGGTGCTGATGGTCACCACGGTGCCGGTCTGGGCTCTGCTCGGCCTGGCCGTCTCGCCGTTCGTCCCCGGCCGGCTGCGTCCGCTGCGGCTGCTCTGGATCGGCGCCGTGTATCTGGTCTGGGACGCGGCGGCGCTGGTCGCGCTCTTCGTGCTCTGGCTGGCCTCCGGGTTCGGGCTGCGGAAACGCTCGCCGGCCCTCCAGCGCGCCCACTACCTGCTCGCCGGTTGTTTCCTGCGGGTGCTGTTCTGGCAGGCCCGGTGGACACTGCGGCTGCGCATCGACGTGGTCGGCACCGACCCGGACACCGCCCTGCCCGGCCGCCCCGAGCTGGTGGTCTGCCGGCACGCCGGCCCCGGTGACTCGTTCATCCTGATCCACGCCCTGGTCAACTGGTTCCACCGCGAGCCGCGGATCGTGCTCAAGGCGAGCCTGCAGTGGGATCCGGCGATCGACGTGCTGCTCAACCGGCTGCCGAACCGGTTCATCGCACCCGGGCCGGACGGCCGTGACTCGGTGGTCCGACAGGTCGGCCACCTCGCCACCGGCCTGGACGACGACGACGCCTTCGTGATCTTCCCGGAGGGCGGCAACTTCACCCCCCACCGCCGGCTTCGGGCGATCGCCCGGCTGCGCGCGCTCGGCCTGGAGAAGATGGCGCTGCGTGCCGAAGAGTTGCAGCACGTCCTCGCCCCGCAGCCGGGTGGGCTGCTCGCCGCCCTGGACGCCGCTCCGACCGCCGGTGTCGTCTTCGTGGCGCACACCGGGCTGGACCGGATGCTCACCGTCGCCGACGTGTGGCGGGAACTGCCGATGGACAAGCGGATCGTGATGCGTTTCTGGTCCGTGCCGCCGGAGGAGATCCCCGCCGGCCGGCAGGAACGCATCGACTGGCTCTACGACTGGTGGGGCCGGATCGACGCCTGGATCGCCACCACCCGCGACGGCGTCACCTAGGGTGCGCTGGTGGAGCAGATCTGTGTGGTGACGACGGTGGTGGACGCGCGCGCGGCGGCCGACGGGCTGGCGGCCGCCGCGGTCGCCGACCGGTTGGCCGCCTGCGCCCAGGTCGGTGGCCAGGTCGACAGCACCTACTGGTGGCGTGCCGCGACGGAGACCAGCACCGAGTGGTCGGTGCAGTTCAAGACGACCCCCGAGCGGGTGGCCGCGCTGGTCGACCGGGTCCGCGCCGAGCACCCGTACGAGGTGCCGGAGATCCTGGTGAGCCGGGTGGAGTGCGGCGACCCGGCGTACGCGGCCTGGGTCCGCGAGAACACCACGGTCTAGGTACGCGCACTCTGTCGGTCACCCCGCCCGGCCGCCGAGGATGACCGGGTGCAGAACACCGTGTACCCCTGCCCGGCGTGCGGCGCGTCCGCCGATCTCGCCGGTGGGTGCGCCGGCTGCGGCCGGCCGCCGTGCCCGCCGGCCGCCGAGGTGATCCGGTTGGACCGGGAGTTGGCCGTGCTCGCCGCGGAGGTGGCGCAGGCGCGTGCCGCGTACCAGGAGGTGTCGGGCCGGTTCGAGACGGCGCGGCGGCGGCGGGCGGAGCTGGCGGCGCAGGTGCGTGCGGAGGTCGCGCGGACCGCTCCACCGGTGGGGCCGGCGGTCGGCGGGGGGCCGACCGTCCCGGTTCCGCCCCGGCCGCCGGTCACGGTCCCCGGGCGGCCCGAGACGTCCACCCGGACGGTGCAGGGTGTGCTGTTCGTCCTCGGTGGGTTGCTGCTCGGCACCGCCGCGGTGGTCTTCACCGCGGTCGCCTGGGCGACGGTCGGGGTCGCCGGTCGGGCCCTGATCCTGGCCGCCGTCACCGTCCTGGCGCTGGCCGTGCCGCTGGTCGCGGCCCGGCGAGGGCTGCGCGGCACCGCGGAGACCTTCGCCGCGGTGGGCCTGCTGCTGGTGGTCCTCGACGGGTACGCCGCCTGGGCGGTCGATCTGTTCGGCGTGGCCGCCTGGCCGGGCGCCCGGTACGCCGCGCTGGTCGGGGGGGCCAGCGCGGCGGTCGCCGCCGGGTACGCCCGGCTCAGCGGGCTGACCGGGCCCTGGTTCGCGGCGCTGCTGGTGGCGCAGCCGGTGCTGCCGTTGGCCGCCGCCGGGGCCCGGCCGGGGGCCGCCGGGTGGACCCTGGTCCTGCTCGCGGTGGCGCTGCTCGACCTGGCGGTGGCGGTCGCCCTGGGGCGCCGGCGCCCGGGCGTTGCCGCCGGGCCGGCCCCGGCTGCGACGGGGGTGGCCGGGGAGAACGCAGACTCCGTGGCCGGGGCGCGGATCGGGGGCCCGGCGGCCGGCGGGGGACCGGTCGCCGGGCCGCGCCTGGCCGGCCCGGTGCGGGCCGGCCGGGCGCTGGCCTGGCTTGGGTCCGGCATCGCCATGCTGCTGGCCGCCGGTTGCGCGCTCGTCCCGTTGGCCTGGGGGCGGGCCGCCGGCCAGCCGCTGCTCGCCGGGGTGCCGCTGCTGCTGGTGGCGCTCGTCGCGTGCGTCGCGGCGACGGCCTCGGGACAGCGAGGGCTGCGGGCGGTGGCCACGGGCCTGCTGGTGCCGGTGCTGGCCGCCGCGCTGCTGCGCCCGGTCGCCGAACTGCGTCCGGGTCTGATGCTGGTGGCGGCGGCCCTGGTGGCCGCCGGGCTGGCCGGGGCGGTCCGGGCGTTGCCGGCGGCACGGCGGTCCGGTGCCCGGGTCGGTGCGCTGCTGGTCGCCGGTGGTGTCGGTCTGGTCGGCCTGCTCACCACCGTGTCGCTCGCCGGCGAGGCGGTGGCCCGCTCCCAGCCGCTGTGGCGGGGCGCGGGGCCGGGGCCCGCGCTGCCCTGGGGCTGGCAGCTCCCGGTCGCCGTCGCACTGGTCGCCGCCGCGTTTCTCCTGCTGCTGCCCCGGGTGGCCGGTCCGGCGGTCGGGCTGGTCGGTGGGGCGCTGGCCGCGCTGGCGTTGCCGGCCGTCACGGCCACGCCGTGGCCGGTGACCGTCGCCGTGGACCTGGCCGCCGGGGTGGCGCTGCTGCTGGCCGTCCTCCGCCCGGCGCGCCGGGTGCCGACCGTGCTGGCCGGGGCGTCCGGCGCCGCCACCCTGGTCGGCCACGGACTGCTGGTGGCCCTGGCGACCCGGGCCGGGACGCTTGCCGCGCTCGGGGTCGTGCTGCCCGCCGGGCTCGCCGCCGCGGCCCTGTCCCGGCGCGGCACCCCGGCGCAGCGCGCCGTCGCCGGGGCCGGGCTGGTCGCCGCCCTGCTCGCCACGCCGATCCTGGCGCTCGTCGCGCTCGCCACCGCCGAGACGACGCCGGTGTGGCAGGTACGCGGCGCGTCGGCAGCCGCCGCGCTGACGCTCCTCGCGGTCGTCGCGGTCCGCCGCCACCGACCGGACCTCGACGGGTACGCCTCGACCGCGTCGGCGCTGGCCCTCGGCGGGTGCGCCTTGGCTCCGCTGGCCGTACCGGCCGAACCGCTGGCCCCGTATCCGGCGCTGGCCGCGTTGCTGCTGGTCGCCGTCGGTCGGCCTGCCCCGGCCGCGGTGGTGGGTCGGGTGGTCGCCGTCACGCTGACCGTGCTCGCCGGTCTGGCCGTACTGCCACCCGTCGTGGCGGCGGTCCTCCTTCCGTACGGCCAACCGGTGCGGCCCTGGTCCGGCGTACCCGAGGCGGAGCCGGTCGGCGGCGGATGGGCCGCGCTGTTCACCCTGCTGGTGCTGGCGGGAGTTGCCCTGCTGCCCGCTGTCCGGGCGGGCGTCGGCCGGGCCACCCTGGTGCTGGTCGGCTTCCCGTTCGTGGCGGCGGCGTTGCCGGTGCTGCTGGTGACGGCGGGTACGCCCTGGCCGGCGGCGCCGGCCGTGGTGCTGCTCACCGGCCTGGCCGCCCTGCTGGTCGCCGCTCTCGTTGCTTCCGGTGCGGGCGGAGCCCGGCGGGACCTCCTGCTCGGCCTGGTCGTGGTGCCGGTCGGTCTGCTGTGGTCCCTCGCCGGGCTGGCCGGGCTGTTCGCCACCCCGGCGGGCACGCTCACCGGGTTGGCGCTGACCGTGGTCGCCGCCGCCGTGGTGGCCGCCGCCGCGCGACGGCCGCAGGTGCAGGTGCTGGGCGGGGTGGCGGCGGTCGCCGCCGCCACCGGGTTCGCCGTCACCGCACCGCTCGCCGCCGGGCTGCCGCTGCGTACCGCCGGGTTCACCGTGCTCGCGGTGGCCGTGTCGGTGCTGTTCCTCGCGCCGGTGCTGGGTCGGCGGGCGGCCCTGGCCGGCGAGGCGCTGGAGGCCGCCGCCCAGGCGGTCGCACTGGTGGCGCTGCTGCTCACCAGCGGCGGGTACCGGCACGCCGCGGTGGTGTGCGTGCTGTGGGGCGTCGCGGTGGGGCTGCGCGTGCTGCGGCGCGGTGAGTCCCCCGCCCGACGTTGGGTGTTCGCGGGCATCGCCGGGGCCAGTGAACTGCTCGGCGTCTGGCTGCTGCTGTTGGCCGGCGGGGTGGTGCTGCTGGAGGCGTACACCCTGCCGGCGGCCGGCCTGGCGCTCGGCGCGGGGCTGGTGGCGCTGCGTACCCGGTCGGGGTTGACCAGTTGGCTGGCGCTCGGCCCCGGGCTCGCCGCCGGGCTGCTGCCGGGTCTGGTGTCGGTGCTGGTCGCCCCGGAGCCGCAGCCGTGGCGGCGGCTGGGGATCGGGCTCGCCGCGCTGGGTGTGGTCCTGGCCGGGGCGACCCGACGCTGGCAGGCGCCGGTGGTGCTGGGCGGGGCCACGCTCGCCCTGCTCGCCCTGCGCGAACTGGCCCGCGGCTTGGATGTGCTGCCCCGGTGGATCTTCCTGGCGGCCGGTGGCCTGGCGTTGATCGCGCTGGCCGCCACGTACGAGCGCCGCCGCCGTGACCTGGCCCGGCTGCGTACGGTGGTCAGCCGGATGAGCTGAGCTGGACGTGGGGTGTCGCCGGTGGTGGCGGGCGGCGTGCCGGGAGCCGATGGCGGTCCCGGTAGGGTCGGGGTATGGCAGACCTGCTCACCGCCGAGGCGGTGCGAAAAGAGTTGGGCGGGCTGACGGGGTGGTCGGGCGACCCGACCGGGATCAGCCGCACCGTGCAGCTGGGCAGCTTTCCCGACGCGGTCGCCGTGGTCGACCGGGTGGCGGTGGTCGCCGAGCGGCTCGACCACCACCCCGACATCGACATCCGGTGGCGGACCCTGACCTTCCACTGCGTGACTCACTCGGCGGGCGGGGTGACCCGTCGTGACGTGGAGTTGGCACGACAGATCGACGACATCGTCCGGAGCGTTCGATGAGATTCGAGATCAGCAAGGTGCTGGACGCCATCGAGGGCCGGGTCTGCACCGACCCGTCGCTGGCCCGGGCGGTGCTGGACCTGGCCGAGGTGATCCGTTACCAGGACCTCGACGGTGGCCGGCCGGCCAGCCTGCTGCGGCTGGGCATGGTCATCGACACGCTGGCCCGGCAGTTGGAGGAGGACAGCGTCCCGGTCTACGCGGTGGTGCACCGGGCACTGCTCTCCGACGCCGACCTCACCTCCAACGAGCGCATGGTGGTCCGCCGCTGGGCCGACGACGGGCTGGTCGAGGTGCTCGACAACCCGGGCGACCGGATGCTGGAGGTGGCCGACCTGCTCGGCCTGCCGGTGCTCAGCCGGGTCCGGTTCGACGGTCTGCGCGGGCGGTTCCCCTGGGTGGTGGAGCAGCCGGGCCGGGTACTCGCGCCGGTGCCCGACGCGGGCGGACCGAAGCTCGTGGCCCACGTCGGCGGTGGCCCGAAGCCGGTGGCCGGGGACCGTTCGTCGACGGGTGTGAAGCTGCTGGCCCGGCAGTGGCGCTGCCCGGAGCCGGGCTGCGCGCTCTTCGGCGGCGGGGGTGGCGGGGCCTTCGCCGACCTGGCCCGGGTGGAAGGCGCTCCCGCGGGTCAGCCGCCACCGTCGTTGCGCAACGGCGTGCCGACCTGCCCGCGGCACGGTGCCCGGCTCTCCGACGCCGGCCCACGTCCGCGCAGCGAGGTGCTCGCGGTACGCATCGGCGGGCTGATCCGTCGGCGTTTCGTGCTCACCGAGGAGCAGCCGGTGCTGGTCGGCCGGGCCCCGGAGGGCACCGGTGCGGTCATGCTCGGTCAGTGGCTGAACGACGAGGCGCGGCGCTGGATCAGCCGTAGCCACATCCGGCTGGAACTGCGCGTCGGTGAGGTCATCGTGACCGACGTGAGCACCAACGGCTCGGGTATCCGCCCCAACGGCTCGTTGGTCGAGTCGGAGCGGGTCCCGCTCGCGCCGAAGCAGTCCCGGGTGCTCGCCGGGGCCGACATGGTCGAGCTCTACCCCGGCGTGCAGATCGGTCGGGCCGAGGCGCTGCCCAGCGGTGCTTCGTTCACCCCCACCTCGGTCATGGCCGAGGCACCCACCATGGCCATGCGCCTGCCCCGCCCCTGACCCCACCGCCCGGCCGGGCCGGCCTCTCGGCCCGGGCCGCCGACGGGCACGGTTTGCGGCCTGATGGCGGTGTCCAGGCGCCTGGACACCGCCATCAGCGCCATGGGGTGATGATCTTGATCTGCCGGTCTGGACGGTGGCCTTGGTCAGCCGGCCAGCACGGCGGCGAGCTGGGCCACCGCGTGGTCGATCTCCTCGGCGGTGATCACCAATGGCGGGGCGAGGCGGATGGTGGAGCCGTGGGTGTCCTTGGCCAGGACGCCCCGCTCCATCAGCCGCTCGCAGGCATCCCGGCCGCTCATCAGCGTCGGCTCGATGTCCACCCCGGCCCAGAGGCCACGACCCCGGACGGCGACCACGCCCCTGCCGATCAGCCCGGCCAGGCCGGCCCGCAGCCGCTCACCCAGCTCGGCGGAGCGGCGCTGGAACTCGCCGGTGGCCAGCAGGCGCACCACCTCGGTGGCGACCGCGCAGGCCAGCGGGTTGCCCCCGAAGGTGGAGCCGTGCTGGCCCGGCTTCAGCACCCCCAGCACGTCCGCGTCCGCGGCCACCGCGGAGACCGGCACGATCCCCCCGCCGAGCGCCTTGCCCAGCAGGTACATGTCCGGCACGACGCCCTCGTGCTCGCAGGCGAAGGTGACGCCGGTGCGGCCCAGCCCGGACTGGATCTCGTCGGCGACGAACAGCACGTTGCGCTCGGTACAGACCCGGCGTACGCCCGGCAGGTAGCCCTCCGGGGGCACCACCACACCCTGCTCACCCTGGATCGGCTCCAGCAGCACCGCGACGGTGTTCTCGTCGATCGCCGCCTCCAGCGCGACCAGGTCGCCGTACGGGACGACGGTGAAGCCCGGGGTGTACGGCCCGAAGTCGGCGCGGGCGTCGGCGTCGGTGGAGAAGCTGACGATGGTGGTCGTACGGCCGTGGAAGTTGCCCTCGGCGACCACGATGGTGGCCTGGTCCGGAGCGACGCCCTTGACCTGGTAGCCCCACTTGCGGGCCACCTTGATGCCGGTCTCGACCGCCTCGGCGCCGGTGTTCATCGGCAGGACGAGGTCCTTGCCGCAGAGCGCGGCCAGCTCCCGGCAGAAGTCGGCGAACTGGTCGTGGATGAACGCCCGGCTGGTGAGGGTCAACCGGTCGAGCTGCTCGTGCGCGGCGCGGATCAGCCTCGGATGCCGGTGACCGAAGTTCAGCGCCGAGTAGCCGGCCAGGCAGTCCAGGTAACGGCGGCCGTCCACGTCGGTCAGCCAGGCGCCCTCGGCGGAGGAGATCACCACCGGCAGCGGGTGGTAGTTGTGCGCGGTGTGCCGCTCCGCGTCCCGTACCGCGGCGGGGGTCCGCAGCATGTCCTCGATCACTTGCTCGCCTTTCCCTGACGGAGTCGCAACGTGCAGCACTTCGGTCCGCCGCCGGCCTTGCGCAGCTCGGACAGGTCGATCCCGATGGTCTGGTAACCCCGGTTGCGCAGCTGCGCGGCCAGGCCGGTGGCCTGCGCGGGCAGCACCACGTGCCGGCCGTCGCTGACCGCGTTGAGCCCCAGCACCTCGGCGTCGGCCATGGTGGCGTGGACGGCGTCGGGGAAGAGCCGGCGCAACACGGCCTGGCTGCCGGGGGAGAACGCCTCCGGCAGGTACGCCACGGTCCGCTCGTCGAGCACGGTGAGTGCGGTGTCCAGGTGGTAGAAGCGCGGGTCGACCAGTTGCAGGGTGATCACCGGATAGCCGAAGACCTCCTGGAGCTGGGCGTGCGCGGCGTGCGCGGTGCGGAACCCGGTGCCGGCGAGCAGGTGGTCGCCGGCCAGCAGGACGTCGCCCTCGCCCTCGTTGACGTGCTTCGGGTCGGACAACTCGAATCCGGCGGCTTCGAACCAGGCCCGGTACGCGGGGGCCTCGTCGGCGCGCTGCGGGTCGCGGAACTGTACCGCCATCGCCTTGCCGTCGATCACCGTGCCGCCGTTGGCGGCGAAGACCATGTCGGGCAGGCCGGGGACCGGGTCGATCAGTTCGACGGTGTGACCCAGGTCGAGGTAGATCCGGCGGAGCCGTTCCCACTGCCGTACGGCGAGGTCGGCGTCGACCGGTGCGGCCGGGTCCATCCACGGGTTGATCGCGTAGTCGACGGCGAAGTACGTCGGCCGGCACATCAGGAAGCGCTGGCTGGTGGCGTCCATCGTCATGTCCTGCTCCTGGGGCTCGGGCGCGCCCGGCCACCGTGGCCGACGGGCTGGCGCCGTTGGTCAACGGTATGCGGAGCTGTCGACGACATCTACCGTCAAGAGTTGCGTACGCCGTCGAATCGTTGCGTCTGAGCTTGCTTCGTCGGCGATCCGTTGCAGGAGCGGTGGGGGCCAGGTCTGGGCTCGGCGGTGTGTGCCATGCCCGGGGCGTGGCGGGCCACCGGCCGCGGCGCACCGGCCACGGTGGCGGACGCCGGGCAGTTCGTCGCAGCGGCCCGGGAATGACTTCGGGGGCGGCGAACCGCCGCCCCCGGAAGAGGATGTGCCCGCTGGTGAACCACCAGATGCCTCGGGCGTCGCCGGCACCCCACCGGCATCCGGACAGTGCCCGTCAGACGCGACGGGCAAACTGTGAATCAAGCCACTCGCGGAGCCGCGCCACCTGGTCGCCGTCGGTGGTCGGCCAGCCGAACTGGCCGGTCATCGCGATGATGCCAAGCACCACGGCGGCGAGGCCGACCGACATGCCGATCAGGGCGTCGGTCGTGCCGGCCACGTGCCGGCGGCGGGTGGCGATGAGGCCGAGCACCGACAGGACCGCGCCGACCGCGCCGAGCGCGATGCCGTACCCGGCGAGAGTGCCGGTGAGGACGGCAGCCGCGCCCACGATCGACACGACCAGGCCGAGGGTGGCCAGCAGGCTGGTCCGGGGCTTCGGGCCGGCGACCACCGGCGCCTCGGTCCGGTCCGGCTTTCCGTCCCGGTCCAGGTCGACGGTCCGGTCGGCGGTCATGGTCGGGGCCGCCGAGGTCGCGGGCGGAGGCGGCAGGGGCCGGCGGGTGTCGGTGTCGACG
>NZ_SMJY01000192.1:0-11554 GCF_004348355.1 Micromonospora sp. KC721
GCGAACGACAGCTCAAGGTCGACTACGAGGCCCAGCCCAACTTCTACTACTGCGGCCCCGCCGCCGCCCGCAACGCCCTCTCCGTCCAGGGCAAGACCATCGACGTCGACGTCATGGCCAACCGGATGGGCACCACCGAGAACGGCACCAACAGCATCAACGACATCACCCCCGTCCTGAACAAGGAAACCGGCAAGGACGCCTACCGCAGCGTCGAGATCAAGACGCCGAAGGCCGACGACAAGCAGACCGACACGATGCGCGCCGACATCGTCGCCGCCATCGATGACGGCCGGGGCGTCGTGGTCAACATCGCCGGTACCGCCATCGACACCGACGGCGGGGTGCACTCCTTCGAAGGCGGGCACTACATCAGCGTCACCGGCTACCGCGACGGCGGGAAGATCGTGACCATCGCCGACTCGGCCAACCCGGCCACGGCCAGCTACCAGATGGACATCGACGCCCTCGCCGACTGGGCCGCCACCCGCGGCTACTCCCACTGACCGAGAACACGACGAAGGGCCGGCCCCCACCCGGGGGCCGGCCCTTCGTCGTACCCGGCGTCAGCCGCCGGAGTCGGCCAGCTCGGCACCCTCGGGGACGGTGTCGTCGTCCCGGCTGGCCAGCCAGCCGTCGGGCAGGAACACCTTGCCCGGCGAGTTGGTGCGGCCACGGGGTTGGCCGAGCGCCTCCACCGGGAACGGCACGCTCGGGTCGAGCTTGCCGAGCAGGTCGTCGAGCTGGGTCAGGCTCTCCACCATCGCCAACTCCCGGCGCAGGTCGCTGCCGACCGGGAAACCCTTCAAATACCAGGCGACGTGCTTGCGGAAGTCGGTGCAGCCGTCCCGCTCACCCCGCGCCGGCGTACGCGCACCGGCGCTGAACTGGTCGACCAGCAGCTCGGCATGGCGGCGCATGGTCGCCGCGACCTCGCCGAGGGCGGGCAGCCGCCGCTCGGGGCGGCCGTCGAACGCGGCGGCCAGATCCGCGAAGAGCCACGGCCGGCCCAGACAGCCCCGGCCGATCACCACCCCGTCGACGCCGGTGTGCGCCACCATCCGCAGCGCGTCGTCGGCCTCCCAGATGTCGCCGTTGCCGAGCACCGGCACGTCGAGAGCCTGCTTGAGGGCGGCGATGGCGTCCCAGTCCGCCGTGCCCGAGTACCGCTGGGCGGCCGTACGCCCGTGCAGGGCGACCGCCGCGACCCCGGCGTCCTGCGCGGCGAGCCCCGCCTCGACGTACGTCAGGTGCTCGTCGTCGATGCCCTTGCGCATCTTCACGGTCACCGGCACCCCGGCGGGTGACGCCGCGTCCACCGCGGCCCGTACCAGCCGGGCGAAGAGCCGCCGCCGCCACGGCAGCGCCGCGCCGCCGCCACGGCGGGTCACCTTCGGCACCGGGCAGCCGAAGTTCAGGTCGATGTGGTCGGCGAGGTTCTTCTCCACCACGATCCGCACGGCGGCGGCGGTGGTCTCCGGGTCGGTGCCGTAGAGCTGCAGGCTGCGTGGCTGCTCGTCGGCGCCGAAGGCGATCATGCGGAGCGTCTTCGGGTTCCGCTCCACCAGCGCGACCGTGGTGATCATCTCGCAGACGTAGATGCCGCCGCCCTGCTCGCGGCAGAGCTGCCGGAAGCCGACGTTGGTGATGCCGGCCATCGGGGCGAGCACCACCGGCGGCCACACCTGGTGCCGCCCGAGGGTGAGCGGGCGGCGGACGACGGGAACGGCGGAACTGGTCACGTACCCAAGAATCCCACGCCCCGGGCGGTGGTCCAGCCACCGGTGGCCGGTCGCCGCCGCGAGGTTGCGCGAACTCACACCGCGACGGCGACCGGCGTACGGTCAGTACGTGCCAGGATTGGACATGATCAGGCCGGATACGTCCACGATGACCGACGTGGCGGCGTTCACCCAGATGGTGAAGCAGTAGTTACGACCATCGAGAGGGCTCAGCTGCACCTCTACCAGGTTGGACAGGATCTGGTTGGGCCCCCACCAGTTCAGCGATGACGTCGACGGCCGCCCGGAGGTCGATGCGGGGTAGGCGCTCAGCACGCCTGCCGAGACGGTGCCGGCGACGGTCAGGTTGACGTAGACGCCCACGGCCCGACCGGTCGACGCCACCGACAGGTTGCTCAACGACAGGTGGATGAAGCTGTTCGCCCGCAGCCTGCCGGTGCTATCGACACTGCTCCGCCCGGCCGCGATGTACTGGTCGTAGATGGTCGACGATGGCAGGGCCCGGGTGTCCAGGATCCGCTTGGGCTGGATCGCCACCGTCCGGTTGGCCCACCGTGAGGTGCTCACGTACTGCTTGGTACCGGCCTTGCCGCCAATCACCAGGTCACCCTCGTGGGTGTAAGCGAGCGAGCCGGTAGGCAGCTCCGCGGGAACATCCTGGTCGAAGACGGGCATGATCTGCAGCGCCGGCCGGCCGGCCGGCGGGTTCAGCGCCAGGGTGGGGCTGGCCGAGGAGCCACCGACCAGCACCGTTTCCGCCGTGCCGGCGTCGTTGGTGACCGCACCCATGATCACCGGATCGCCGGCAGCGGCGCTGGCTGGCGAGGCGACGACTGCCGCCGCGCCGACGCCGACGCCCGCAACCACTCCGCTCTTGATGATCCGCCGGCGGGTCGTCGCCGCGCTCGTCTCGTCCGCGGTGGTCATGCTGTTCTCCTCGGTCCCGTGGTCACGCACCGGCCTGCACCGCTCGCTTGCCCCGCTCTGCGTTTTCCTTGATCACCTGAGCCCGAACCCCGTCGCCGCCGGAGAGGGTCTTCGGGTTGTTGATGACGGCGGACTCAGGATGGAACACGAGGAGCCCGGTCACGTCGAGGATCACCGCCGCCGCACTCTTCTGTACGTAGATCGCCACGACGTCCTCGTAGTACTCGCCGGCGGCCGTCTCGTAGGACCCGAGCTGGGTGATCACACCGTTGGAGAGGAGTTGCCCCGGGCCGAACCAGTTGATGGTGGACGCGTCCGGGAGATCGCCCCGGCCGAAGACGGTGCCGAAGCCGGCCTTCTCGGTCTTGGCGACCGTGATGTTGCCGATCATGCCGTCGCCGTAGTTCACGATGTCCCGCAGGTGGACCACCAGAAAGGTGCCGGCGGTCGCCCGGCCCTGCGAATCGATCCGCCCGCCGCCCTCCAGCAGCCGGGCCCGACCGGCCGGACTACGGGTGTCGAGAACGCGGGTCGGCGGGATCGGCACCAGCATAGTGGCGTTGGCGGTGGTGAGCGCCTCGTGCTTCCGGTGCTGCCCTGACTGATCGATGATCACGCCGAGGCCAGCGGTCGTGGGGTAGACACCCCCGGTGACGGTCCGCGTCACCTCCTGCCGCTTCAGACGCAGACTCGCACCCACGTCGTTCTGCAGTACGAGCGTTGCCGCTCCGTCCGGCGCCGCGTTGGTGATGGTGGTGCACCAGCCCTCATTGACCTGGCCGATGCTGACCGGATCACCGGTGTCGGCGCTGGCCGGCGCGGCGTTGACGGCGCTCACGGCGGTGGCGGCGACGGCCGCGCCACCGGTGACGGCGGCGCGGCGGATCAGGCTGCGACGCGACGCGGACCGGTCAGAGGCTGACGAACTCATCTCGTTCCCCCGTGAAATACGTGGAAGGGCTGGGACTGGTGGGTCACGGGCAGCGGTGACCGGTAGAGCGCGGAAAACACCAGATCCGCCTACGCCTGGCCGGACACGATCTGGCTGGGATGACCGACCAACAGGCTCGTCAGGTCCACGATCACGTGCGTCGGCGAAGACGTCGCCTGGATCGTGATCACATTTCGGAAGGCACCGCTGGCACCCAGCCTGGTGAAGAGGAAGTTGGAGAGGATCTGACCGGACGTCCACCAATTCACCGTGGAAGCCGTGGGCTTTGTGTCGCCACCCCAGACGGTGAGGAAACCGGGACCGGTCATGCCGACAACGGTGACATTGCCCTTCATGGCGTAGCCGTTCCGCACGTACTCGTCCAGGGCCACCACGATGGGACCGCCCGGCTTCAGCTTGCCAGTCGCCGGGTCGAGGTTGGCGCTACCGGCGACAATCCGACGGCGAAGGTCCGGGGATCGGGTGTCCAGCACGCGCACCGGCCTCATGGCCACCGACATGGTCGCCCATTCCGAGGTCCACGCCCAGCCACTCGTAGCACCATCATCACTGTCGATGCCAGCTCGAATAAACAGGTCACCCTGGTCATCGACGGCCATCGTGCCCATCTCGGATTCGAGCACCTGCGGATACAGGTTCGAGCTCGGCACCAGCCGCAACGCCGCGCCCTCGGTGTTGTTCAGTGAAAGCGCGGCGATGCCCTCGCTGGCGTTCAGCGTGGTGGTCTGGACGCCAGCGTCATTGGTCGTACCCATGATCAGGCTGTCGCCCGGCGCGGCCTGTGCGGCGGCGGGTAGGCCCACGGCGGCGGCGACACCCGCGCCGGCCGTGGTGCTGGCGACCGTGGCGGCGCGACGCAGCAGTCGCCGCCGCTGCGGGTCGTGGTCATGTGGCGACTGGGTCATGCGGACGCTCCCGTGATGAGATCAACGCCGGGAATGCTCGCACAAGATCACGCACCCCCTCAACCACCGGTCGGGCACGGACGGCGGCCGATACGGCGACGGCCCCGCTCGCGCTGGAACGGGGCCGCCGGTGATCCGGGCTCAGCAACCCGGCAGGCGCTCGATCAGGTAGCGCTCGACCTGGTCCAGGGCGACCCGCTCCTGGGCCATGGTGTCCCGGTTGCGCACCGTCACCGCGTCGTCGTCGAGGGTGTCGAAGTCGACGGTGACGCAGAAGGGGGTGCCGATCTCGTCCTGGCGGCGGTAGCGGCGGCCGATCGCCTGCGAGTCGTCGAACTCCACCACCCAGCGCTTGCGCAGTTGCGCGGCCAGCCCCTTCGCCTTCGGCGAGAGCGCCTCGTTGCGGGACAGCGGCAGCACCGCCACCTTGACCGGGGCCAGCCGCGGGTCGAAGCGCATCACGGTGCGCTTGTCCACCCCGCCCTTGGTGTTCGGGGCCTCGTCCTCGTCGTACGCCTCCAGCAGGAAGGCCAGCACCGCGCGGGTGAGGCCGGCGGCCGGCTCGATGACGTACGGCGTCCAGCGCTCGTTGCGCGTCTGGTCGAAGTACGACAGGTCGACGCCGGAGTGCTTGCTGTGCGTGGACAGGTCGAAGTCGGTGCGGTTGGCCACCCCCTCCAGTTCGGCGAACTCGCTGCCGCCGAACTGGAACCGGTACTCGATGTCGACGGTGCGCTTCGAGTAGTGGGACAGCTTCTCCTTCGGGTGCTCGTAGAAGCGCATGTTCTCCGCCGACAGGCCCAGGTCGAGGTACCAGTTCCAGCGCTCCTGCAGCCAGTACTCGTGCCACTGCTCGTCCGAGCCGGGCTCGACGAAGAACTCCATCTCCATCTGCTCGAACTCGCGGGTCCGGAAGATGAAGTTGCCCGGAGTGATCTCGTTACGGAACGACTTGCCGGTCTGCGCGATGCCGAACGGCGGCTTCTTGCGCGCGGCGGTCGCCACGTTGTTGTAGTTGACGAAGATGCCCTGGGCGGTCTCCGGGCGCAGGTAGTGCAGGCCCTCGTCGCTCTCCACCGGGCCGAGGTAGGTCTTCATCAGGCCGTTGAACATCTTCGGCTCGGTGAAGGTGCCCTTGTTGCCGCAGTTCGGGCAGTTCAGCTCCGACAGCGAGGTCAGCGGCTTGCCGTGCTTCTCGGCGTACGCCTCCTCCAGGTGGTCGGCGCGGAACCGCTTGTGGCAGGACTGGCACTCGGTCAGCGGGTCGACGAACTCGGCGAGGTGACCGCTGGCCTCCCAGACCTTGCGGGCCAAGATGACCGCCGAGTCCAGACCGACGACGTCGTCGCGCTGCTGGACCATGCTCTTCCACCACTGCCGGCGGACGTTCTCCTTGAGCTCCACGCCGAGCGGACCGTAGTCCCACGCCGACCGGGTGCCTCCGTAGATCTCGCTGGAGGGAAAGACGAAGCCCCGGCGCTTGGCGAGGCTGACGACGGCGTCGATACGGTCGGCTGGCATGTTTCCTCCTACGCCGGCTGGCGGTCGGCGGGGACGTGAGTGGATGGAGCGGAACAGTTCGGGACAACGGTACGGCCAGCGGCATCCCGAACCCAGGAGAATACCGGGGGCGGATCAGTTGACCCCGCAGACCTCCAGCCCGGCGGTCTGCGGGTCGGGGGCCAGGGTCACCGTCTGGGTGTCCCGCCCGCCGCCGCTGAAGGTCACCTCCACCGGCACGGTGAGCGTGTTCGGGTCGACCTCGCCGATCCGGTACCCCGCCACCGCCGGCTCGTCGCTCACCCGGCGGACGAACTGCGACCGGGACTCGCGCCGCTGGACCGCGTCGCAGAGCGTGTCGTACGCCTTGCCGTACTCCTTGCGCACCAGCGCGCCGTAGTACTCGTCGGCGATCGCGTGGCCCTGCTCCTCACTGGCCCGGATGCTGCTCACGCTCAACCCGACCAGGGCGGTGCCGCCTCCGCCGCAACAGATCAGCAGCGCGAGCGCGCCGACGCCGAGCCCCAGCCAGAGCCGCTTGCGGCCACCCTCGGTGGGGGGCGCGGCGAACGGCGGGGCGACCCCCGGCCCGGCCGGCGGGGTGGGCATGCCCGCGGGTGACGAGGGCGGCGTGCCCCCGGCGGGCGGCGAACTGGGCAGCTCCCCCGTTGGTGGGGTCTCGCCCCGGCCGGGCGGGTCGGGGTACGGCGAGGACACTGCCGGGCCGGGTGGGTTCATAGGTTGCAGGGTAGTGCCGGCCGCTCAGCGGTGCGGACGCGCGGCCCGATCGCTGGCCGTGACCACCACCTCGCCGGCGGGGGCGGCCCTGGCCAGCGTTTCGTACGCCGACGGCTCGTCGAGCGACTCGGCAAGCAACGGCACGGCGGTGATCTTGACGTCGAAACCGCCCAGCGCCCGCCGATACGCGCCGACCGACTCCCACTCGGTGAGCAGACACCAGTGCCGGGGGTCGTCGAGGGCCCGCAGGAGCTCGCCACGCAGGTAGCCCGGGCGGGCGGCGAGGGCGGTGAGGGCGGCGTGCGCCCGGTCGACGAAGCCGTCGGCGGCATCGACGTCGACCACGAACCGGTTGGTCACCTGCACCGGGTTCCTCCTCGTAGAGTCTGTGGAATGCAGCGTACGCAGAGCCCCCTGCTGGCCCGGTTGGCCCGGGCGAACCCGACGTCGGTGTTCCTCGCCACGCTGGTGCTGGTCCTGGTGGCGTTCTTCGCGCCCGGTCCGGTCGGCGGGGTGCTGCTGCTGGCGCTGGCCGCCGGGCTGGTCTGGTTGACGGCGACGACCTGGCCGGTGCAGGCACCGCCGGCCCGGGTGGTGCGGCTGCTGATGCTGACCCTCCTGGTCGCCGTGGCGCTGGCGAAGCTGCTCTGACATGCAATCATGCGTTTTTGACAATCATTCTCGTTCCCACGGACAGTGGATCCCATGAACCTCCGCTCCGCTCCCCGCGCCCTGGCCGCCGTCACCGCCCTGCTCGCCCTCGGCGGCACGGCCGCCTGCTCCTCCGGGGATGCCGGCGCCGACCCGCAGCAGCCGAAACGAGTCGACGTGGTCGCGGCGTTCTACCCGCTGCAGTTTCTCGCCCAGCGGATCGGCGGGGACGCGGTCACCGTAACCAACCTGGCCAAGCCGGGCGCCGAGCCGCACGACCTGGAACTCAACCCGGGCCAGGTGGGGCAGGTCGCCGAGGCCGACCTGGTCGTCTACCTCAAGGGTTTCCAGCCGGCCGTGGACGAGGCCGTCGCGCAGAACGCCGGCGACCGGGCCTTCGACGTGGCGACCGTGCAGCCGCTGCTGACCGCCGCCGCCGGCGGCCACGACCACGAGGGCGAGGGTGAGGCCGGCCACGCCGAGGAGGAAGAGGCCGGCGGGCTCGACCCGCACCTCTGGCTCGACCCCACCCGGCTGGCCACGGTCGGCGACAAGCTGGCCGAACGGCTCGGCAAGGCCGACCCGGACCACGCCGCCGACTACACCGCCCGGGCCACGACGCTCCGCGGCGACCTGGCGAAGCTCGACACCGAGTTCGCCGCCGGGCTGAAGACCTGCCAGCGCCGGGAGATCGTGGTCAGCCACGCCGCCTTCGGCTACCTCGCCGACCGCTACCAGCTGGAGCAGGTGGGCATCGCCGGCCTGAGCCCGGAGAACGAGCCCAGCCCGAAGCGGCTGGCCGAGGTCGCCGAGGAGGCCCGGGAGCACAAGGCCACCACGATCTTCTTCGAGACGCTGGTCAGCCCCAAGGTCGCCGAGACCATCGCCACCGAGGTCGGCGCGAAGACCGCCGTGCTCGACCCGCTGGAGGGACTGTCCAGCGACAACGGCGGGGACTACCTTTCGGTGATGCGTACCAACCTGGCGACCCTGAGGACGGCGTTGAGCTGCTCGTGACATCTCCTGTCATCACCGTGACGCACGGGGTGGTCGGCTACGACGGCCGCCCCGTGCTTCGTGACGTCTCCCTGGCCGTCACCGCCGGAGAGGTCGTCGCCGTCCTCGGCGCCAACGGCTCCGGCAAGTCCACCCTGATCCGGGCGGCGCTCGGGCTGGTCCCACTGGCCGCCGGCACCGTCGAACTGTTCGGCACCCCGCTGCGGCGGTTCCGGCAGTGGCAGCGCATCGGGTACGTCCCGCAACGGCTCGGCGCCGGCGGCGGCGTACCCGCCACCGTGCGGGAGGTGGTGGCCTCGGGCCGGCTCGCCCGGCGCGGAGTGCTGCGTCCACCCGGCCGCGCCGACCGGGAGGCCGTCGACGCGGCGCTGCACGCGGTCAGGCTCGCCGACCGGGCCCGCGACCCGGTGGCCACCCTCTCCGGCGGTCAGCAGCAGCGCACCCTGATCGCCCGGGCGCTGGCGGGCCGGCCGGAGCTGCTGGTGCTCGACGAGCCCACCGCCGGGGTGGACGCGGCCAGCCAGGAGGCGTTCGCCGCGGCGCTGCACGCCTTCGTCGCCGACGGCGGCACCGTACTGCTCGTCGCCCACGAGCTGGGTGCGCTGCGCCCGCTGATCAGCCGGGCGGTGGTCGTCCACCAGGGCGGTATCGCCCACGACGGCGCGGTCCCCGAGCCCGCCGGGCACCACGCGGAGCCCGACCACGACCACGTGCACCCGCACGGCCCCGACGAGCCCGCCGGGCTGTGGAGCAACTGACCATGGAACTCTTCCAGTACCCGTACATGCAGCGCGCGCTGATCGGCGCCCTGGTCATCGGTCTGGCCGCCCCGGCGCTCGGCATCTACCTGGTGCAGCGGCGGCTCGCCCTGATCGGCGACGGGGTCGGGCACGTGGCGCTGACCGGTGTCGGCGCCGGGCTGCTGCTCAACCGCTCCCCGGTGCTGGTCGCGGTGATCGTCGCCACCCTCGGCGCGATCACCATCGAACTGGTCCGGGCCCGGGGGCGCACCTCCGGCGACCTGGCCCTGGCGCTGCTCTTCTACGGCGGCATCGCCGGTGGGGTGATGCTCGTCGGGCTCTCCGACGCCACCAGCGCCAACCTCAACGCGTACCTGTTCGGCTCGTTGACCACCATCTCGCCACAGGACCTGACCACCATCGCGGTGCTCGGCGCGGCCATCCTGATCACCATGCTGGCGCTGCGGCCGGCGCTTTTCGCGGTCTGTCACGACGAGGAGTACGCCCGGGTCTCCGGGCTGCCGGTGCGGACATTGAACCTGCTGCTGGCGGTCGCCACCGCGGTCACCGTCACGATCGCCATGCGCGCCGTCGGCGTGCTGCTGATCAGCGCGTTGATGGTGGTGCCGGTGGCCACCGCGCAGCAGGTCACCCGGGGCTTCCGCAGCACCATGACGGCGGCCATGGCGCTCGGCCTCTTCGCCGCCGGTGCCGGGGTCTGGGTGGCGGCGACCGCCGACACCGCCCCCGGCGCGTCGGTGGTGCTGCTGGCCATCGCCTCCTTCCTGGTGGTTGCGGTCGCCGCGGCGGCCTGGCGGGTGCTGCGCCGCCGCGCCGTTCCGGCCGCCGCGCCGCACCCCGAACCGCACGAGGTCGTCCTGCGGTGACGCTGCCCGGCAGCCTGTCCGCGGTATTGGTTACCGTTGCAGGGTGACCGGCAGGAACGGGTACGACGCCTACGAGGGCGCGGGTGAGCTGCTGCGTGCCCTCGCGGCCCCGATCCGGCTGGCCATCGTGAGCGAACTGGCACAGGGTGAGCGGTGCGTGCACGAACTGGTGGAGACGCTCGGCGCTCCCCAACCGCTGGTCTCTCAGCACCTGCGGGTGCTGCGCGGCGCCGGGGTGGTGCGCGGCTCCCGGCGCGGCCGTGAGATCGCGTACGCCCTGGTCGACGAGCACGTCGCGCACATCGTGGCCGACGCGGTCAGCCACGCGGGGGAGGGAGCACGGACATGAGCGGGCACAGCGAGCGGATCATCGGCGCGGCCGGGGCTCGGGCCGCCGCCGACCGCAGGGAGGTGGCAGCGGCATGAGCGACGGAGCGGCGCTGCGCAACACCCGGCAGCGGACGGCGGTGAGCGCCCTGCTCGCCGAGGTGGAGGGCTTCCACAGCGCGCAGGACCTGCACGCCATGCTGCGGGACCGGGGCGAGCGGGTCGGGCTGACCACCGTCTACCGGACGTTGCAGGGGCTCGCCGACGCGGGCGAGATCGACGTGATGCGCCCGCCCGGCGGGGAACACCTCTACCGCCGGTGCAGCGAGGGGCACCACCATCATCTGGTCTGCCGGGCCTGCGGCCGGACGGTCGAGGTGGCCGGCCCGACCGTGGAGGCATGGGCGGATCGGGTGGCAGCCCAGCACGGCTTCTCCGACGTCAGCCACACCCTGGAGATCTTCGGCACCTGCCGGGAGTGCGCCGGCTGATCGGCCGCGCCTGCTGGCCGGTGCGGGGGCGGCCGTGCCGTGGCAGGCTGTCCGACGTGAAGATCTACGCTGATCGCTATCCCGTCTTCCTCCGCCAACTCCTCACCGACCTGCTCGTGGTCGTCTGGGTGTACGCGGCGATCCGGTTCGCCCGGTGGTTGCACGACCTGGTGCAGCAGCTCGCCGTACCCGGGGAGAAGCTGGAGGGGGCGAGCGGTGGCCTCGCCGACAACCTGGCCGAGGCCGGTGGCAAGGTCGGCCGGGTACCGCTGGTCGGCGACGAGCTGACCGGGCCCTTCGAGCGGGCGGCGGGTGCCGCGCGGGCGATGGCCGAGGCCGGTCGGGACCAGCAGGAGCTGGTCGGTCAGCTCGCCCTGGCGCTGAGCCTCGCCGTGCTGGTCTTCCCGCTGGGGCTGGTGCTCTTCGGTTGGCTGCCGCTTCGGCTGCGCTGGATGCGCCGGGCCACCTCGGCGAAGGCCCTCGCCGGCGCCCCGGCCGGTCGGGACCTGCTGGCCCTGCGCGCGCTGACCGGCCAGCCGCTGGGCAGACTGACCAGAATCGCCCCGGACGTGGCCGAGGCGTGGCGGCGCGGCGACGACGCCACCGTCGACGCACTCGCCGCGCTGGAGCTGCGCCGGCTCGGCCTACGCCGCTCTCGCTGAACACCCGCCCCGGCC
>NZ_SMJY01000193.1:0-11521 GCF_004348355.1 Micromonospora sp. KC721
CGGCCAGGACGCCCCCGCCCGAGCACGAGCCTAAGGCGGGTGGAGCGGCCGGGAAGACTCGACCTGCGAAGCCCGCGCCGGCCGTGCTGTTTCAGCCGCCCGCCCCCGAACAGGTCCCGCGAGCGGCCGAGGCGACCCCGTCGGCGGCAAGCACCAACCGGCCGGTGGGGACCACCAGCGACACCGACCCTTCGGTGTCGGGCGACGACGGGACGGAGTCGCCCGGCGCGGGCGTGGCGGCCGCAACCGCGACGCCGCGGAGCACCCCGAGGGCTCGGCGCGCCCCCGCCGCACGGAAGTCGACCACCGCGGCGGGTGGTGCGCCCGCGAGCGGCGGGGCAACTGCCGACGACGCAGTGACGGAGGCCTCGCCGGCCGGACAGGAAGCAGGCGCTCCCTCGCGGGCGGCGACTCCCGCCCCACGGAAGGCCAGGGCGGTGAAGAAGACCACCCCGGCTGCCGAGGCCACAGCAGCGAAGAAGGCCACGACGGTGAAGAAGGCCACCCCGACCGCGAAGGCCACAGCGGCGAAGGGTGCCGCCCGGAGGGCGGCCAACGCCACGAAACCGAACACCGATCCGGCCGGCGCCAGCGACGGCAACCACATCCCCGCCCAGGCCGGCACCACCGACAACGAGACCACGGTCGGCACCACCGACCAGGAAACCAGGATCGGGAAGAAGACCACCGCCGGCCGGACGAGCACCAGCGGGGCGGCATCAGCGAGGACGGCCATCCCTGCCCCGCAGCGACCGGCGGTTGCGGACGAACAGGCGTCGGGGCGTACGCCGGGGTGGGATCTGGCGGAGATCCGGACCCGGCTGGTGGATCATCCGGGTTTCGCGCCCGAGCTGCTCGCCCTGGCGGCCGTCGAGGGGATCGGACCGCGGGCCCGCGAGTGGGCGCGCGAGCTACGCGAGACGTACCCGGATGCGGATCCGGACGGGTTGGCCCGACTCGCCACCCGGCGGTTCGTCCGGGTGGCGGGGACGGGTGGGGCGGTCTCGACGCTGGCCGGCCTGCTCGCGCCGGCGGCCGAACTGGCGGCGGTGCTGTGGAGCCAGGCCGCGCTGGTGCTGCACCTGGCGGCGGCGTACGGCCGGGATCCGGCGGACGCCGAGCGGGCGGTGGAGCTGCTGGCGCTGATCCAGGTGCACCCGGACGTCGACAGCGCGCGGACGGCACTGGCGGCGGCGCGGGCGACGGACAAGCCCGGGCAACGGCCGTGGCCACGCGCGGCGGAGGCGGCCTGGCGGTTGGCGGCGCCGCTGGCCGCGCAGGCCGGCGGCTGGGTGGCTCTGCGGCTGGTGTCGCGGCTGTTGCCGGGGGCGGCGGTACTGGTCACGGCGGCCGGGGACGCCGCGGCGGCCCGGCGGCTGGCGGTGCGGGCGGTGGCCGCCTACCGGCCGGCGGGCCGGCGCGGGCCGGCCGCGTCGAGCCGGTCCGGGGTCATCTCCGCGAGCAGCCGGACGTCGCCAGGCGCGTGAGCGGGCCGAACGCCGCCATACCCGCGAGCGGGCCGGCTCAGAGCCAGCTGAGCCATTCCCTGGGGACCAGGGTGTAGCCGACGAAGGCGACCACGTCGAGCAGGGTGTGCGCGACGATCAACGGCATCACCCGCCGGGTACGCAGGTAGAAGAGGCTGAACACGACACCCATCACCGCGTTGCCGACGAAGGCCCCGAAGCCCTGGTAGAGGTGGTAGGAGGCGCGGAGCAGGGCGCTGGTCGCGATGATCGCGCCGAGCCGCCACTGCATCTGGCGCAGCCGGGTGACCAGGTACCCGACGACGATGACCTCTTCCAGCACGGCGTTCTGCGCGGCGGCGAGGATCAACACCGGGACCGCCCACCACATGTCGGGCAGGCCGGCGGGGACCAGCTTCGCGTTGACGCCGAGCTGCGCGGCCGCCCAGAACAGCGCCAGGCCGGGCAGGCCGATCAGCGCGGCGAGGCCGGCGCCACGGGCCAGGTCGGCCCCGGGCCGGCGCAGGTCCACCCCGAGGGTACGCACCGGGTCACCGGGGTCTCGGGCCAGCAGGTGTACGGCGAGCAGCACCGGCAGCAGCGCGAACACGATGCCGAGCAACTGGTACGTCAGGTCCAGCCAGGGTCGGGCCGACTGGGAGGTGTTGAGCGCGGCGGTCTGCTTCGACAGCCCGCCCTCGGCGGTCAGCTTCGCGATGATCGACACCGCGGCGTACACCGCCGACTGACCGAGGGAAAGGCCGAGGACCAGCAGGGTCTCGGTGCCGAGGACCTGGCGGGAGGTCGGACGGGTGAGCTCGTCGACGGTCACCGCACCACTGTGCCCGACGAGCCGGGCCGACCGCACCGGTCGCACAGTCTGTGCGACCGGTAGGCACGCTGCGTGGACATTCTATGCGGGCCCGATCCGCCGTCCGGAGGAGGAGCATCCCGTGCACGACTTCGCGCGCCTGCTGAAGGAGAGTTGGACCCTGGTCGAGGAGAATCGGGAGCGGCTGAGCGGGCACTTCTACGCCCGGCTGTTCCTCCTCGACCCGGAGCTGCGCAAACTCTTTCCGGTGGAGATGACCGGGCAGGGCGACCGGCTGTTGAACGCCATCGTCACCGCGACCCAGGTGGTGGACGATCCGGAGAGCTTCGAGGAGTATCTGCGCTCGCTCGGCCGGGACCACCGCAAGTACCACGTGGACAGGGCGCACTACGAGACGATGGGCGTCGCTTTGCTCGACGCGCTGCGCAGCACCGCCGGTGACAGCTGGAACCTGGAGTACGACCAGGCGTGGCGGGACGCCTACGGCGCGATCGCGGAGAAGATGCTCGCCGGCGCGGCGGCCGACGAGAACCCGCCGTACTGGCATGCCGAGGTGCTGACCCACGAGCGGTACGGGCCGGACACGGCGGTGCTGACCATCCGCGCCCTGCAGACCCCGCTGATCTGGAAGGCCGGTCAGTACGTCAGCGTGGAGGTGCCGCGGCACCTGCCCCGGGTGTGGCGGACGTACTCGGTGGCGAACGCCCCGAACGACGACAACCTGCTGGAGTTCCACGTGCGTACCCCGGCCGGGGCGGCCGGTTGGGTGTCAGGTGCGCTGGTCCGGCGGACGAAGCCGGGTGACCTGATCCGGGTGGCCGCGCCGATGGGGTCGATGACGCTGGACCGCGACTCGAACCGGGACATCCTCTGCGTGGCCGGCGGGGTCGGGCTGGCCCCGATCAAGGCGCTGGTGGAGGACCTGACGACCTGGAACCGGACCCGTTGGGTGCACGTCTTCTACGGCGCCCGGAACCGGGACGAACTGTACGGCCTGGCGGGGCTGGCGGACCTGGTGGCCGCTCACCCCTGGTTGTCGGTGACCCCGGCGTGCAGCGAGGACCCGGACTTCGACGGTGAGCAGGGCGACGTCTCCGAGGTGGTGACCCGGTACGGCCCGTGGACGTCGCACGACTGCTACGTCTCCGGCTCGGCTCCGATGGTCCGGGCCACCCTGCGGGCGCTCGCCGAGGACGAGGTCCCGCCCTCGCACATCCGGTACGACACCTTCGGCGCCGGATAGCGACTTTCCTCCCCCCGAAAACCGGGTCGCGTGCCCCCGCCCCCTGGGGCACGCGACCCGGTCCCCACACCGGCCCCTGGCGGCGTCCCTCCCGTGCCCCCACGTGGCACGCCGTCAGGGGCCGGTCCCCCGGTACTCCTCGACGGGGACCAGCGGCACGCCGGGTGCCATCCGGTCGGTGTAGAGCCGCCCCTCCAGGTGGTCCACCTCGTGGGCGACCAGGCGGGCCATCCCGTACGCGAACGAGGTGATGACGCGACCGCCGTCCCAGCGTGCGTGTTCGACGTCGATCCGCAACGGTCTGGGCACCAGCCCACGGTGGCCGGCGAAGGAGAGGCAGCCCTCGTACTGTTCGTCGCTGTCCGGGCTGGCGTCGATCACCCGGGGGTTGAGCAGTACGACCGGCGCGGCGGACCGGTCGGCGGGGCGGACCACGGCGGCAGCGCCGTCCACGCCGATCTGCGAGGCGGCCAGTCCCATGCCGGCGCTGAACGGTTGCAGTTCGTCGACCCGGTTCAGCAGGGCGATCAGTCGGTCCACCGTCTCCCGGGCAGCGGTGGCCTCCCGGGGCAGGTCGAACGGGCGGGCGGGGCGGCGCAGCAGCTCCGCGTCGCGGGGCAGTACGCCGAGGGCGCGCAGCCGGTCACCGGCCCGCAGGACGGCGGCCGCCCGTTCCACGTCGGCCGGTTCGCCCCGGAAGCGCCACTGCAGGCGGTAGCGGGCGTTCAGCGGCGGGTCGTCGATGGACCAGTCGAAGACCGCCCGGTCGGCGCGGTCGTGCCGGCGTACGGGTGTACGCAGTGGGCCCTCGTCGGCGGAGAGGGACGTTTCCACACCCCAGACCCGGGGGTCGAGTGCGGCCGGCAGGTCGAGTCGGACCGCGAGGTGCCGGGTGGGCAGCCGGACGGCGCGTTGGAACCAGAGCCCCCACTTCTCCCGCGCCACCTGGTACGAGTACTCGATTTCGGCGCGTTCGCCGGGGTGCAGCGGGAAGGGACCGTCGGCGTTCTCGAAGAGCAGCCAGATCTCCTTGTAGGCGTCTCGGTCGTGCTTGGCCCGCCAGTGCATCGGCTCCCGGTTGCCGCCGTCGTCCCGGTGGGCCCGTAGCCGCAACTCGGCGAAGGTGAGCGGGTGTTCGCGGTGGTGCCGGTTGGAGCGGCCGGGGTCGTCGGGCCAGCGGTCCACGGCGACCCGGACGAGGTGGCGGGTGACCGGTTCGGTGCCGACGTTGTGCAGTTGCCGGCGCACCAGGCAGCGGTAGCCGTCGTCGGTGTGGGTGAGGGTGGCGGTCTCCCGTTCGACGACCAGTCCGGTGCCCGGGGGGAGCCACTGCCCCGACGGTGGCAGCTCGCGGTGGGCGGGGGCGGCCTTGGCCTGACGGAGCTGGTCGTACTCGCGGAAGCGTTGCCAGATGGCGCCGCTGGCGTCGAGGACGGCTTCGGCGCGGCGCGCGAAGTCCTCGGTGGGACGGTGTCGGCACCCCTCCACGTGGCTGACGTATGACGGGTCGAAGCCCATCAGGGTGGCGAGCTGTTTCTTGGAGAGTCCCCGCCCCGTCCGGTGCCGGGCCAGTTCCGCGGCGAAGGACTCGGCAGCCCGCTCCAGGGGAGAGGTCGTCATCAGCTTCCTCACGGCCGGGACGACAAGTCTTCACTTTCGGTGGCTTCGACCGCAGCGAACTGGCACCAAGCCGACATTAATCTTGACATCGGACGAGTTTTCCTCATCGCCGATCGGGTAGTAGGCGGAGCCCGGGCCGGTCCGCCGTCAACGCCGCCGGCGGAGTGACCCGGGCCTCGCCGCCCAGGCACTGCGAGCCTTCCCAGAACACGAAACCATGGTTAGGCTAACCTTAGCCACGATGATGCTTCGGACCAGGGGGACGGGCCCAGTGACAGCGGTGATGCCGAGGGGAGACCTTGCCACGCCGCTGGCCCCGGTGACCGCCACGCTCCGCGCCATGTTCGGCACCGACGACCTGCCCGGGCTGGCACCGGGCCTGCTGGTCACCGACGAGACCGGATGGAGCCCGGCCAGCACGCTGGTCGACGGCGCCCGGATGCCCGAGTTCCTGGGTGCCGCGGCCCGCCGCTGGGGCGGCACCCCGCACGCGTGCGCGGCGCTGGCCTGGAAGTCCTACAGCTACTGGTTGGCCCTGCCGGTGGTGCTCGGCTGGGCCTCGGCCCGCCGCGTGCCGCTGCTCGAACCGGCCGACGTGCTCATCCACTTCGAGGACCAGCACCAACTGCTCACCATGGGCCTGCGGCGTACCACCCCCGTGGCCGTGCTCCCGCATGATCCGCTGGCGCTGGCCGGCCTTCCCGAGGTGCGGGTGGTCGCCGACGAGGCGGCGCTGCTCCGGGTGCTGCGCGCCGCCCTGCTCGACGCGCACCTGGCCCCGATGATCGCCGCGATCCAGGCGGAGGTCCGGGTGGGCGCCCGTACGCTGCTCGGCTCGGTCGCCTCCGGGATCGCGCACGGGCTCCTGCGCGCGGCAGACGCCCTGCCGGGTTCCTCGGTGAGGGCCGTCGAGACCATGCTGGCCGCGCTCGACCTGGCTGACCTGGTCGAACTGGTGCCGGGCCCGGGGGGCGAGCTGACGGTGCAGCGACGGACCTGCTGCCTGGCCTTCACCCTGCCGAGTCCGAAGGTCTGCCAGGGGTGCTGCGTCCGCTCCGTCTGACCTCCTCGGCCCACGGTCCCGCTTCCCGGGGCTCCGTCAGTCGATCAGCGGCCGGACGTCCCACAACCACACTCCGCCGGTGAAGGTCGGGGTGATCCCGGTCAGCGCGGTCATCGCGGTACGCAGCTGGTCGGCGTGCGGGTGCGGGCCGAGGACGACCACCCCGGTCCGCCAGTAGCGCAGGTCGGTGAGCGCGGTGGCCCGGTCCCGGGCGGCGATCGGCGGAATCTCCCCGGTCCGCGCGACGTGGCCGAAGAAGTTACTGGTCCGCCGGTACGGGGCGGTGAACAGGGCGGTGTTCGGCTCGGCCGACCACGGGCGGGTGTCGGGGTAGAGGAAGTAGCCCCGGGCCAGCGGCATCTCCAGCCGGGTCCGGGACGACCAGCGCAGCGGCTCGGTGTACGTGTTGTCGGGCAGCGGCAGGGTGACGACGCTGCGCCCACCGGCCACGTACGGCCGCCAGGCGCCGGAGGTGACGAAGGCCGGGACCGGGTCGGGGCGGTAGGCGGGCAGCGGAGTGGGCAGCAGCGGCAGCAACGCCATGGCCAGCACCGTGACCGTGGCGAACCGGAGCGGCCGTCGGGCGGTCGGATGCTCCCGGACCAGCCGGCGGACCCGCTCGGCACCGAGGGCGAGCAGCACACCGATGATCGGGGTGATCGCCAGCGACCAGCGGGTGGGTACCACCGAGTGCAGCAGCGGCAGGTTCTCCAGCGCCGCCCACGGTCCCGGCACGCCGGTGTTGCGGCCATTGAGCTGCACCTCCCGACCGAGTGACAGCACCGCGAAGAGCAGGGTGAGCACGGCCAGGCCGCGTACCAGCGCGCTGCGCCACAGCCAGCCGAACAGGGCGACGGTGAGCACGACCAACGGCCAGCCGAAGAAGGCGTTCTCCTCGGTGGGGTTCCGGGCCAGCGGGCCGACGGTACGGGCGTCGCCGGCCAGCGACTCGCGGGACCAGGCGACGAACGCGGCCAGGTCGGTGCGGTAGCCGCGGATCAACCGGGACAGCCCGTGGTACGAGCCGGGCCCGAAGAGCTGGACGTAGAGCGGGTACGCCAGCAGCACCGCGGCGAACGCGGCGGCGACCCCGAGCCCGGCGAGGAAGGTGCGCCATCGCCGGCGCAGCTCGGGCCGGCCGACGGCGAGGGAGACGACCACCACGCCGAGGGCGATCGCGGCCATCAGCAGGATCTCGAGGTTGAGGAACGCCTGCCAGACGACCAGCAGGCCGAGCAGGAGCCCGTTGCGCAGCCAGCGGCCCGGTTCGGCGAGGCGGAGGGTCCGCCAGGCCAGCAGCGGTACGACGAACTGGGCCACGATGTTCGGGTGGGCGTTGGCGTGCGACACCATGGCCGGGGCGAACGCGCAGAAGGCGGCTCCCAGCCAGGCGGGCCCACGGGATCGGGTCACCAGCCGGGAGAGGAAGAAGTACCAGCTCGCGCCGGTGGCGGCCAGCCCCAGGGTGAGGAAGATCAGGAACGACCACTGCGGCCCGAGTCCGACAGTGACCGGCGTCAACGGCAACGAAATGGACAATACCGACGTATTTGCCATCAAATTGACGCCGTCGGGCACGTTCATCCGATCCGAGGCGAACGGGTAGGCGAATTCGGTCAACACCCGCGCGCCGTGCGCCATCATCCACTCGAACTGCGGCTGGTCGGAGCGGTTGTCCCGCAGGGCGCTGCCGGGCCGCAACCACAGCCGCGCGGTCACCCAGAAGGCCCCCAGCACGAAGCTCAGCACGGCGGCCAGGTCCCACCGCCACCCCTCCCGCCAACCGGCGCCCCCCTTGCCGACCTCGGCGTTCGACACGCCGGACGGCTCAACCCGGCCCGATTCGGGAGTAGTCATGATATTTCGAAGCGTAGTCGGCCTATGGCGGTGACGTGACATGTTTCGGGGTACTGCCGTACTATGTGCCGGGTTCGCCGAACGTCGATCACGTACCACCCTCCCGACCACATTTCGGCCACCCACGGTGCCCCGTTTCCTCCGCGCAACATGCGGATGGTTCACTCAGTCGGTCCGGTGCGGATCGAGTCATACCGTGAGGAATCGACGCATGGCAGAAATCACTGGGGATCAGCGCGTCCAGTCAGAGGTGCTGGAGGGCCTGGCCACGGCGGTCAACCACCGTCGGTGGTTCGTCGAACTGGCGGTGCCCCACCTCGGTGACGATCCCATCGAAATCGGTAGCGGCCTCGGCGACTACGCGCTGGAGTGGTCCGAGCACGTACCCCGGTTCACCGCCACCGAGGCCGACCCAGACCGGCTGGTGCAGCTCAAGGAGCGCCTGGCCGACAAGCCCACCATCGAGGTACGGCAGATGCTGCTGCCACACCCCGGGGGCGGCGACCACAGCGCCGCCGTGTCGTACAACGTGCTGGAGCACATCGAGGACCACGTCGGCGCGCTGCGCAGCATGCGCGACCTGGTCCGGCCGGGCGGCAAGGTGATCATCATCGTGCCGGCGTTCCAGTTCGCCATGAGCCCGGCCGACATCGCCACCGGCCACGTGCGCCGCTACACGAAGAAGACCCTGGCCGCGGCGATGACCGAGGCGGGCCTGACGGTGGAGACCATCCACTACGCCAACGCACTCGGCCTCATCGGCTACTTCATGGCCACCAAGGTCTTCCGGCTGATGCCGAAGGAGGGCCCGATGGTCAAGGTCTACGACACCCTGGTGCTGCCCGCCACCAAGGCGGTCGAGCAGCGGGTACGCCCACCGTTCGGCCAGTCGGTCTTCGCCGTCGCCCGGGTGCCGGGCTGAGGTCCCCGCGACGGGGCCCCCGACGAGACGGAGGCCCCGTCCCGGTCACTGCTGGACCTGGTACGTCGGGCGGATGACCGCCCGGGCCAGGGTGTGGAAGGCCAGGTTGAAGCCGACGTAGGCCGGGCTGGCGTCCGGGCCGACGTTCAGTCGCTCCACGTCCACCGCGTGCACCGCGAAGACGTACCGGTGCGGGCGGTCGCCGGCCGGCGGGGCGGCACCACCGTAGCCGGTCTCGCCGTAGTCGTTGCGGACACTGAACGCACCGCCCAGGTCGGCCTCCTTCACCCCGGTCGGCAGCTCGGTCACCGACAGGGGCACGTCGACCAGCACCCAGTGCCAGAAACCGCTGCCGGTGGGCGCGTCCGGGTCGAAGCAGGTCACCACGAAACTCTGCGTACCGTCCGGGAAGTCAGACCAGGCCAGGTGCGGTGAGACGTTCTCACCACCGGCGCTGTCGTGCGCGTACCGCGCGTCCATCGGCTCACCGTTGCGCACGTCGTCGCTGGTCAGGGTGAACGACGGAACGGTCGGCAGCAGTTCGTACGGGTCCGGGGCGATCGGTCGTTCCAAACTCATCGAGGATCCTTCCGGTCGGCGTGATCTCCTTCGCCCTTCTTACCCCTCAGCAACCGTCGGCTGCACCGAAAGCACGCCGTGTCCGGGCCGCGATGGCGTGCTCCCGGTTGCGGACGATCAGCAAGGCGGAGGGTGTGGGATTCGAACCCACGAGGACGTTGCCGCCCTACCGGTTTTCAAGACCAGCGCCATCGGCCACTAGGCGAACCCTCCCGGACCGTCACCCGCGGGCGTACGGTCGGTGCCTAGTTTGCCACGCGCGGGTTCCGGCCGCGCGCAGGTACCACCCCCCCACTGAACGGGTGGCGCTGCGGCCGGGCCCGGCTACCACTGCGGCAACCCATCGTTTCGGTCCACAGTGGCTGCTCACACGCCCAGGCGGAATCCCGGGCCGGACGTGGCGGGGGCGCTGGATCGGGTAAGACTGGGCCATGCGCGCGATGACGATCCCGGAACCTGGTGGACCCGAGGCACTGGTCTGGGCGGAGGTGCCCGATCCGGAGCCCGGTCCCGGCGAGGTGGTGATGGCGGTACGCGCCAGCGCGGTGAACCGGGCCGACCTGCTCCAGCGGCAGGGCCACTACCCGCCGCCGCCGGGCGCTCCCGCGTACCCCGGTCTGGAGTGCTCCGGCGTGGTCGCCGCGCTCGGCCCGGGGGTGACCGGCTGGCAGGTCGGGCAGGAGGTCTGCGCGCTGCTGGCCGGCGGCGGGTACGCCGAGCGGGTGGCCGTGCCGGCCGGGCAACTGTTGCCGGTGCCGGTCGGGGTCGACCTGGTGGACGCGGCGGCGCTGCCGGAGGTGGCCTGCACGGTCTGGTCGAACGTGGTACGCCTGGCCGGGCTGGGCAAGGGCGAGACGCTGCTGGTGCACGGCGGAGGTAGCGGGATCGGCACGTTCGCGATCCAACTCGGCGCCGCGCTCGGCGCGACCGTGGTGGTGACCGCCCGCGCGGCGAAACACGAGCGGCTGCGTGAGTTGGGTGCCGCGCACACCGTCGACTACCGGGAGCAGGATTTCGTCGAGGAGGTTCGGCGGGTCACCGACGGCCGGGGCGCGGACGTCATCCTCGACATCATGGGCGCCTCCTACCTGGGGCGGAACGTGGCGGCGCTGGCCGACGGCGGGCGGCTGGTGGTGATCGGGTTGCAGGGCGGCCGAAAGGCCGAGTTGGACCTGGCCGCCCTGCTGGCGAAGCGGGCGTCGGTGTCGGCCACCGCGCTGCGCTCGCGTCCGGCCGACGACAAGGCGGAGATCGTACGCGGGGTGCGTGAGCAGGTCTGGCCGCTGGTGGAGTCGGGCACGATCCGGGCGGTCGTGGACCGGCGGCTGTCGATGACGGACGCGCCCGACGCACACCGGCTGATGGAGTCGAGCGACCACCTGGGCAAGATCCTGCTCACCCTCCCCTGACCACCCGCCTGAGGCGGGTGGTCAGGGGGACGGGCGGGGGAGGACGAGGCGGGCGCCGGGGCCCTCGCCGGCGAGCGAGTCGTCGGGGTTGTTGAGCTTGCAGCGCTGCAACGACAGGCAACCGCAGCCGATGCAGCTGTCCAGGTCGTCGCGGAGCTTGCCGAGCAGCCGGATCTTCTCGTCGAGCCGCTCCCGCCACGCCTGGGAGAGCGCGGTCCAGTCGTCCGGGGTGGGGGTCCGGGCGGCGGGCAGCGAGTCGAGCGCCTCGCGGATCTCCTCCAGCGGGATGCCGACCTGCTGGGAGATCCGTACGAACGCCACCCGGCGCAGTTCGGTACGGGCGTACCGGCGCTGGTTGCCGCCGGTACGCTCGGCGCGGATCAGGCCGAGCCGCTCGTAGTAGCGCAGGGCCGACGGGGCCACCCCGCTGCGGGCGGCGAGTTGTCCAATGGTGAGTGATTCGTGCATCAGTCGCCTTGAGTTGAAGTGAGCTTTAAGTTGCAGGCTAGCGGCATGACGCTCACCACCGC
>NZ_SMJY01000194.1:0-11438 GCF_004348355.1 Micromonospora sp. KC721
GTCGGCTTCGCGGCGGATCGTCAGCATTCCGGTGGCGACGGCAGTGACCGCCGCCGTCACCAGGGCCGCCCCGGCGATCCCGGCGACGGTGTGCGGCACCACGGTGGCGACCGCGATGAGGAAGCCGCCAGTGGCCGCCCACAGTGGCGCGGACGGCCACCGGGTAGAGGCCGCGACGCGTGCATTGACGAGGACGAAGACCAGCGCGTACAGCGCGCCGGTGGCGGCGAACAGCGGCGCGTGCCGGCCGTGCGCGGTGTACTCCGGGCCGCCGGCCAGGGTGAAGGCGAGCTCGCCGGCGAGCATGGTCGCCAGCACCAGGACTCCGCCGGCCGCGCCGACCAGCGCTAGCGCGGTGCGCAGGGTACGGCGGTCGCCACGGGCCAGCCGGGGCAGGGCGATCACGGTCACCACCTGCGGCGCCCACAGTGCCCCCTTGGTCAGCACCGTGCCGACGGCGTACGTGCCGGAGGCGTCGGGCGGCAGGAAGCGGCGGGCCAGCAGCAGGTCCGCGTACGAGACGACCAACATGGCCAGGGTGGCGCCGCTGGCAGTGAGCACGGTACGGGTGGACAGGGTCGGGACGAGCGGGTCGAGGCCGGCGCCCCGGTTGAGGCGGACCAGCAGGGCCAGTACCAGCACCGAGGTGACCGCGCCCGCGAGCAGGGCACCGGTCAGCCCGCCGCCGAGGGCCAGGCCGGCGATCATGCCGCCGTACCGGCCGGCGGCGAGCAGGGCCATCGCCCCGGCCAGGCGCAGGAACCGCTGGTCGCCCTGGAGTTCCCCGAGCCATCGACCGGCCGCCACCACCGCCACGGTGAGCACGCCGAGCAGCAGCACCGCCAGCCCGGTCAGCCGGAGTTGGACGGCGGCGACCGGAAGGACCACCGCGAGCAGGGCGGCGGTGACGACGACGGTGAGGGCGGTGGGTCGGGTGGCGGCGGCTCGTCCGTGCCGGGCCCGGTGCACGGCGACCGCGATCTGCAACCCGGTGCTGGCCACGCCACCGATCGCGCCGAGAGCCAGCAGTGTGGCCAGGGCGCTCAACTCGGCTGGCGGGAGGTGGCGGGCACCCAGCAGCGGCACCACGTACGCCAGGCCGTTGACGAAGACGCCGGCCAGCGTGACCGCCACCCCGGCCGCGCCGAGCCCGGACGCGCGGCCGCGTCCATCGTCCGACTCAGTTTCCATGACCGTCCCGTGTCGGCGGCTGGGCCGCGGCCCGGCGGGCGCGCGTACAGTGTCGCCACGCCGGCGACCTCGCCGGGCCAGCCTAGTGAGGAGGCCAACCCTGCGGGAGAGGCCGATGCTCGTCGCGACCGGACTGGCCGTCACCGCGCTGGTGCTGGCCCCGCTGGCGGCGCCCGGTTACGTGCTGAGTTACGACATGGTCTTCGTACCGCACCAGCCGTGGCGGGCCGAACTGGTCCTGCCGGGTGACTCGCTGCCCCGGGCGGTGCCACTGGACGCACTGGTCTCGCTGGCCAGCCTGGCGGTGCCGGGTTGGCTGCTGCAACGGGTGGTGCTCGGCGCGGTGTTGCTGCTCGCCGCCGTCGGCGCCGGCCAGTTGGTGCCCGCCCGGCATCGCGCCACCCGGGCCGTCGCCGCGGTCGGGTACGCCTGGACTCCCTACCTGGCCGAGCGGCTGTTGATCGGGCACTGGGGGCTGCTGCTGGCGTACGCGGCGTTGCCCTGGCTGGTCGCTGCCGCGATCGCGCTACGCGAGGAGCGGCCGGTGGCGCTGCCGCGCCTGCTGCTGGCCGCCGCGCCGGCTGCCGTCACCCCGACCGGAGGCCTGATCGCCCTGGTCACGGTCGCGGTGCTGGTGCCCCGGTGGGGGGCGGTCCGGACATCGGCCGCCGCAGTCGGTGGGGTGGTGTTGCTGAACCTGCCGTGGCTGCTGGCGGCCGGCGTCACGTCGGCCGACGCGCGTACCGACCCGGACGGGGTGGTCGCCTTCTCGGCGCGGGCGGAGAACTGGAGCGGGGTGCTGGGCGCGCTGGCCGGCACCGGGGGAATCTGGAACGCGCAGACCACTCCTGCGAGTCGGTCCGCCCCGTTGGTGCCGGTGGCCACCGTGCTGCTGCTGGTCTCGGCGGCGTACGGCTTCCGCGCGTTGCGCGGTCGCTGGCCCGCGCGGGTGGCGGACCGGCTGCTCGGGCTGGCCGCCGCCTCGCTGGTCGCCGCGCTGCTCGGCGTGCTGCCCGGCACCGCAGTGGTGCTGCGGTGGGCGGTGGCGTCGGTGCCGGGGGCGGGTGTGTTCCGGGACGGGCAGAAGTTCCTCATGCCGTACGCGCTGTTGCTGGTCGTGGCCGCCGCGTTGGGCGCGGAGCGGCTGGCCGCCCGGGTTGCCGCCCGGGGGGCGGCGGTCGGCGCCAGGGCACTCCTGGCCGCGGCGCTGTTGCTGCCGGTGGCGGTCATGCCGGATCTCGCGTTCGGCGTGGCCGGCCGGCTGCGGCCGGTGCGGTACCCGGCGGACTGGGACGTGGTCGCCGGGCGGTTGGCCGGGCAGCGGGGGGAGGTCCTGTCGCTGCCGTTCGGGGCGTACCGGGCGTACCCGTGGAATGGGGGCCGCACGGTGCTGGACCCGCTGCCCCGGTACGTCGACGCGGATGTGCTGGTTGACGACACCCTCTGGGTGAGCGCGACGGAGGTGGCCGGGGAGAACCGGCGGGCCGCCGAGGTGGGCCGGCTGCTCGCCGCGGGCGTCCCGGTCACTGCCATCGGGGTGCGCTGGGTGGTGGTGCAGCGGACGGCGGGGGGCCGGCTGGTGACCCCGGCGGCGCTGAGCGGGCTGCGCGAGGTGTACGTGGGGCCGGAACTGGCGCTCTACGAGAACCCGGCCGCCCGCTGATCAATACGGGCCGTACCGCTCCGTATTGATCGGCCTCGCGGCCCTCCCAGCACCACCTACTTGGTGGTAACGTCCCGCGCACGCAGCTCAGGAGGAGGAAGAAAGCACCATGCGCAGTGCTCTCTCGTTGGTTCTGGTCGCGGTCGCCGCGGTCGCTCTGGGTGCCTTCGGCACGGTGGCGCTGGCCACCACGCTGACCGGTACGTCGGTGTCCGAGGCGGCGAAGGCCGAGCAGGCCGCCCGCACCGAGTCGGGCGGCGGCAACGGCGGCGCGAACCAGCCGTTGGTCTATGGCAGCAAGTAGGACTGCTCCACCGGCTTCACCGGCGCCCCCGCCGGCTCGTTCGCGGCCCTCGCCACGAGGGCCGCGAACTTTTCTCCCGAAACCGGCCAGGTGAACCGGGCGGCGTGGGTGCGCGCCGACTCTCCCATCGTGGTGCGGTAGGCGTCGTCGGTCAGCAGCCGCCGCACCTTGGCCACGAAGTCATCGATGTCGTCGGCGAGCAGGCCGGTCTCACCGTCGACCACGGCCTCCTCGACCCCACCGGCACCCCGGAACGCCACCGTCGGGGTGCCGACCGCGCCCGCCTCGACGATGGTCAGGCCCCAGCCCTCCTTGAGCGAGGGGGTCAGCGCCACCCAGGCCGCGGCGAGCAGTTCCCGCTTGAGGGTGTCGCTGACGAACCCGGTGAATCGGACCCGGTCGGTGATGTCCAGCTCGGCGGCGAGCTGGCGTAGCTGCGGTTCCCACCAGCCCTGACCGGCGACGGTCAGGGTCAGCCCGGGCAGTTCGCCGCCGAGCCGTGCGAGGGTGTGCAGCGCGACCTCGACCTGCTTGTGCGGGACCAGCCGGCCGAGCACCACCAGGGAGGGCCGCGGTGAGCGGGGCACCGGACCGACCGTCATGTCGGGGGTGCCGTTGTGGACGATGGCGACCCGGGCCGGGTCGATCCCGAGGGCGGCCAGTTCGTCACGGGTGGCGGCAGAGACGGTGACGTACTGGCAGCGGCGGTAGACGCGTGGGGCGAGCCAGGACTCGACCCACCAGCCGAAGCTGGCGAGCCAGCGGCCCAGCACCACCGGCCACTGCTCCCGGTGCACGTGGTGGACCAGCGCGATCACCGGACGGTGGGCGTAGAGCGCAGAGAGGAAGGGCAGGCCGTTGCCGACGTCGACGATCAGGTCGGGTCGGCCGCCGTGCCGCCGGCTCAGCGGGCCGAGGCCGAGGGCGCCGGCCAGGTAGACCAGGGCGGCGCGCAGGTAGACGGTGTGCCGGCCGCCGCGGCGCAGCACGCGTACGCCGTCGGCGGTGGTCTCTTCCCGGGAGCCCTCGGTGTGGGTGGCGCACAGCAGGGTGGCCCGGTGACCGCGCCGGACGAGTTCTCCGGCGATCCGCTCGACGTAGACCTCCGATCCACCCCCCTCCGGGTTCCGGGTGTCCCTCCAGTTGAGGAACAGTACGTGCCGGGTGGCGGCAGCCGGTGCTTCCAACGCTCACTCCTACTGCCGAGTAGTCTTCGCGGTCGCGTCACACTATGGGCTGCGTCACGAAAGCCGCAATGCCCGATCGGAGGCGAGATGTTGCAGTCGCCGGGCCGTCCGGGGCCGGCCGAGGAGCTGGACGACGCGCCGAACACGGTATGGCGTCTGCGCTTGGTCGCGGTCTGTCTGGCTTTGTCCGCCCTGGCGTTCCTCCAGGACCCGGGTCTGATCGTCATCGACACCAAGGTCGACCTGGCCATCGATCCAGCCGGCTGGATGAGCCGGGCACTGCACGTCTGGGACCCGGACGGCACCTTCGGCCAGCTCCAGAATCAGGCGTACGGCTACCTCTGGCCGATGGGCCCGTTCTTCCTCGCCGGCAAGCTGCTGGCCGTGCCCGCCTGGGTGGTGCAGCGGCTGTGGTGGGCGCTCGTGATGACGGTCGCCTGCACCGGTGTGGTCCGGCTGGCCGAGCGGCTGCACATCGGCACCCCGTGGGCCCGGCTGATCGCCGGCACTGCCTTCGCGCTCTCCCCCCGGCTGGTTACCGAGCTGGGCCCGATCTCGGTGGAGGCCTGGCCCAGCGCGGTCGCGCCCTGGGTGCTCGTCCCGCTGGTCGGGCTGGCCCGGGGGGTGCCGATGCGCCGCGCGATCACCCGGTCCGCGCTGGCGGTGGCCTGCGCCGGTGGGGTCAACGCCACGGCCGTGTTGGCGGTGGTGCCGCTGGCCGTGCTCTGGTTGGTCGGCCTGCACCCCTGGCGGATGCGGATGGAAGCCCTGGTCGCCTGGGGGGCGGCGGTGGCCGCGGCGACCGCTTGGTGGCTCGTGCCGCTGCTGCTGCTGGGCCGGTACAGCCCGCCCTTCCTGGACTACATCGAAACCGCGCCGGTGACCACCGCCCCCACCGACACCACCACCGTGCTGCGCGGAGCGTCACACTGGCACGCGTACCTCAACGGGGCGTACGGGCCGCCGTGGACGGCCGGTTGGCGGTTGGCCACCGAGCAGCCGCTGATCGTCGCCACGCTGGTGGTGGCCGGGCTCGGTATCGCCGGGTTGGCCCGCCGTGGCATGCCGTACCGGCGGTTTCTGGTGACCGGGCTGCTGGTCGGGTTGGCGCTGGTCGGGCTGGGCCACGTCGGGCAGCTCGACGGGTTCGGCGCGCAGACCCAGCGCACCTTCCTCGACGCCGCCGGCGCGCCGCTGCGCAACGTGCACAAGTTCGACGTGGTGCTCCGCCTGCCGCTCGTCCTGGGCCTGGCCCATCTGGTCGGGCTGCTGCTGCGAGCCGCCCGCACCGGGGACCGGCCCGAGTTGGCGGGCCTGCTGCCACGCCTGCTCCAGCCGGTCCGGCTCCGCGCCGGCCTGGTCACCGGCGCGGCCCTGGTGGCGGTCGCCGCTGTGGCCTCGCCGGCGCTCGCCGGCGGGCTGGCTGCCCCCGGCAGCTTCCGCGACGTTCCCGGCTACTGGCACCAGGCGACCTCCTGGCTCGACCGCACGGTCGGCGACGAACGGGTGCTGGTGGTGCCCGCGGCCCGGTTTCCCCGCTATCTCTGGGGCAGCCCGAGCGACGAGATCACCCAGCCGCTGTTGGAGAAGCCGTGGGCGGTACGCAGCTCGGTGCCGCTCACCCCACCCGGCACCATCCGGCTGCTCGACACCGTGGAGTCCGCACTCGCCAACGGCCAGGGCTCGCCTGGCCTGGCTGACCTGCTCGCCCGCTCCGGCGTGCGGTACCTACTGCTTCGCTCCGACCTCGACTACGGCCGCAGCGGCGCGACCCAGCCGGTGGTGGCCCGGCAGGCGCTGCTGCGCTCACCCGGCATCGTCGCGGTCCGAGGTTTCGGACCGGCGGTCGGCGGCGGTCGGCTGCCCGGCAACTTCGTGGACCACGGCCTGGACGTGAAGGCCCGGGCGCTGGAGGTCTTCGAGGTAAGCCGCTCGGTCGACCCGGTCGTCGCGTACGACGCCGACGACGTGACCACGGTGGTCGGTGGACCCGAGTCGCTGCTGCCGCTGGCCGCCTCCGGGCAGCTCACCGACGCCCCCACGGTGCTCGCCGGTGACCGCCCCACCGAACTCGGCAACGGCCCAGTCACGTTCACCGACGGCCTGCGCCGCCGTGAGGTCGCCTTCGGACAGCAGCACGACAACGCCTCGGCCACCCTGACCGCCCGCGACCGGCCCCAACTGGACGCCCCGGCGCGGGACTACCTGCCGGACTGGGCCGACGAGACGTCGACGGTGGTGCGGTACCTGGGAATCGCCGGGGTCTCCGCGTCCAGCTCCTGGTCGCAGGCGCAGCCGCTGGGTGGTGGGCGCCCCGAGTACCAGCCGTACGCGGCCGTCGACGGCGACCTGAGCACGTCCTGGCGGTCCGCGCCGGGGACGTTGGCACCCGGTCAGTGGTTCGAGCTGGAACTGGAACGGCCGCAGGTGGTCCGGCAGGTTCGGATCACCTTCGACACCGGCGCCGACTCGCTGCCCACGAGGGTGACCGTCACGGCCGGCCGGCAGCAGACCACGATGGAGACCTCCGGGCCGGTCCTGGACGTCGTCCTGCCCGACGGCTTTCCGACCCGGGTCGTCCGGGTCACCGTCGAGCAGGTCTTCGACGTCCGGGCCGGCTTCGGCGGGGTTGGCATCGCCGAGCTGGCCATTCCCGGCGTGCAGGCTGCCCGTACCCTCGTGGTCCCGGCCGCGCCGGCCACCGGTGTACCCGCCGCGGCGGTGTTCAGCGCCGCCCCGTCCGTGCCCGCCTGCGTCTTCGACGAGGGGCAGCCGATCTGCGACGGCGGGCGGGTCCGCAACTCCGAGGACAGCGACAAGATCGACCGGACCGTGCAGCTGCCCGTCGCGGCTGGCTACCAGATCGGGCTGCGCGCCCGGCCACGGCCGGGGGCGGCGCTCAACGCGCTGCTCGATGCCGGTGGCGCGGCGGCGGTGACCAGCGGGGTGGTCCCGATCGTCGCCGCGTCCACGGTGGGGGTGCCCGACCCGGCGGCCCGGCCCGGCACGGTGGTCGACGGGGACGCCTCGACGACCTGGTACGCCGCCGACTCCGACCGGCAGCCGTGGCTCCGGTTGACCTGGCCGAAGGCGCGCACCATCACGGGCCTGCGGATGACCCTGCCACGGACTGCGGCGGCGGCCCGTCCGTGGCGCGTCACTGTGATCGGCGACGAAGGTATGCGCGGCGGGGTGCTCGACCAGGACGGCACGCTGCTGTTCGACCGGCCGCTCCGCAGTGACGAGATCTCCGTGTTGATCTCGGACGTCGTACCGGCGCAGTCATACGACCCGTACCGCCGGCTGAGCCAGAACCTCCCGGTCGGGGTGGGGGAGCTGACGGTGCTGCCGGCCGCCCGGGTGACCCGCGCCGACCCGTTGAAGCGGGTCGCGCTGCCCTGCGGCAGCGGCCCGACCGTACTGGTGGCCGGCGAGGAGCGCCGCACCACGCTGGTGGCCAACCGCCGGGACCTGGTGGAGCAGCGCGAGGTGAATGCGGTGCTCTGCGGCAAGGAGGCGAAGGGACCGGTGCGGCTGACGGCCGGCGAGAACCGGGTGCTGGCGGCCGGAAACCGGCTCGCGGTGCCGACCCAGCTCACCCTCACCCCGCTGGGCGTGGCGCCCGGCGGCGCAGCGGGTGGCGTCGGCGAGCCGGTGGCCACCCGGACGGCACTGCGGATCGACGAGTGGTCCGCCACGCGCCGGGTGCTGCACCTCAGCGGTCACGCCGGACGGCAGGTGCTGGCGCTGCGGGAGAACGCCAACGCGGGTTGGGTGGCCATCGCCGACGGAAAGAAACTCACCCCGTTCGTGGTGGACGGCTGGCAGCAGGGCTGGCTGGTCCCGGCCGGGTACTCCGGGCGGGTGGAGCTGCGCTTCGCTCCCGACGGTGGGTACGTGCTGGCGCTCGGTGCCGGCGCGGTGCTGCTCGCCGGGGTCGCGCTGCTGGCGGTGCTGCCGCCACGGCGTGCCGGAGGGCCGGTGCCGGGGTACGCCCGCCGCCGACGTGGCCGGTTCCTGGCCGCGTTCGTCGGCGGTGGAGCGTTGCTGCTGGTGGGCGGTCCGGCAGCGGTCGGTGTGGCGTTGCTGGTCTTCCTCGGCGTGCTCGCCGGACGGGCGTTGGAGCCGCATCTGCACCCGCCGGACCGGCGCGGCATGCACCGGCTGCGCCGGGCGACCGTGCGCTGGTTGCCGGTGGCGTGCTTCGCGGTGGCCGGGTGGTACGCGGCGACCCGTGGCGGGCACACCGCCTGGCTGCCTCAGTTGGCCGCGGTCGCCACCGCCACGGTCCTCTGGCTTTCACTGGTGTTGCGGCGCTGGCGTGGCCACCGGTGGCCCCAGCGCTGGAAGGGGCGCTCCACCGCGTAGTAGCTCACTGCCGCGAGGACCAGCCCACCGGCGACGGTCAGGGTGAAGATGCCGAGCGGGTCGCCGGTGAACTCCGGCCGGTCGTCGACGAGGTAGATCCCCTCCAGCACCAACGGGTGCCAGAGGAAGAGCCCGTAGGACACCCGGCCGAGCCACCGGCCGAGGATGCTGTCGAAGACGCCCTTGGTGCGGGTCTGCGGGCCGAACGCGACCGGCACGATGAGCATCACCGCGACGACCGTGTAGAGCAACAGCTTGGTGCCGAACTCGGCGGCGGTGGGCTCGGCCAGGTCGCGCGGACCGGTGACCGGGGTGGTGGCGACGGCCAGTGCGCCGAGGGCGATCGTCCAGCAGGCCAGCGGGGCTCGACCGAGGTCGTCCAGCCACCGCCAGCGTTCGCCCGTGCCCGTGCGCAGCGCGACGTGCGCGCTGGCCAGGGCCATGCCGGCGCCGAACCACCCGGCGTACGACGGCAGCCACATGGTGTGCAGGCCGAGACTGAGCACGCCGACGCCCATCAGCGCCACCCAGCCGCCGGTCACCACCAGCGCGGCCACTGCGATCCGGGCCACCCGGTCGGGGCGGTGACGCCGGCCCAACAGCAGTGCGGCGAGCCCGGGCAGGATCAGGTAGTAGCTGACCTCGGTGGCAAGGCTCCAGGTCTGGCTGATCCCGTGCTTCAGCTGCCCGTGCTGGTAGATCTGCGTGAGCGTGACGTGCCGCAGCCAGTCGGCGACACCAGCGTCTCGGTTCTGCGGCAGGACCAGCAGGCAGACCACCACGGCGACCCAGTATGCGGGCAGGATCCGGATGGCCCGCCGCCACAGGTACCTTCCGGTCCCGGGTGGACGCTGGTACGTTGCCTGCGCGTGCGCGTACGGCCGGAAGAGCAGGAAGCCGGAGAGGACGAAGAACACGGCCACCCCGACGTCGAGTCGGGACAGCCAGGCGCCGGCGAAGGTGTCGCCGGCGTTGCGTCCGGTGGCGAATCCGACGTGGTGCCCGACGACGGCGAGCGCTCCGATCACCCGTACCGCGTCGAGCGCGGGCAACCGCCGGAGAGCGTGATCGGGAATCGGAGCAGACATCAGCCGTCCAGAGGGTCGCGGGAATAAGTAACCCGGGAGTAACGTGCGGCCCAGTTTTGCAGACCCGAACGCTCGCCGGACACCGGCTGACCGTCTTTGTTGGGGAGGATCAGTGAAGGCTCGCCTCGGTGCCGTGCTGTTCGGCATAGGCGTCGCGTCTCTCGCGTTGGCCGCGGGAACGGCATACTACGTGGCTCCGTCGGTGACGAAGCTGCCGTACGACCTGACGTTCTGCAATCCCGACAACCAGCCAGAAGGCTGCTTGAAGGCGAGCGTCGCGGTCGCCGAGAACGCGACGTTCATGCAGGTCATCGATGGCAAGCCGACGATCCAGACCGGTGCGCTGAAGGCCACCACCGAGGTGGTCCCGCAGGCGTCGACCACCGCGAAGGAGATGACCGGCGACCTGGCCGGCGAGGCGGTCGTCTGGCAGGCGTACGGCCGGGTGATCCGTACCGACAACGGCTCGGACGTCAGCCTGTACTCGGCAGAGTTGGCGCTCGACCGGGAGACCGCTGCCGCCCGGAAGTGGGACAAGCAGTTCCTCGACACCGACGGTCCGGCCGGTGAAGACGACTCGGTGGAGTTCCAGGGGCAGACCTACAAGTTCCCCTTCCACGCAGAGCGGAGGGACTACGAGTACTTCGACCGTGACCTGCGCAAGGCACTGCCGATCAGATTTGACGGCACGGAGCGGGTCAAGGATGTCGAGGCGTACCGGTACGTGCAGGTCATCCCGGAGACGGAGCTGGTCGTGGCGGAGGGTTCGCTTACCGCGCTGGCCAACGCTTTCGCGCCGGGCGCCACCACCGGCAAGGTCACCTACAGCAACACCCGGACCATCTGGGTCGAGCCGACCAGCGGCAACTTCGTCAGGGTGCGAGAGCAGCAGAAGAAGAACTTCGTGCCGGATCAGGGCGCCACGGTGACCCTGCTCGACGCGGACTTCGCCTACGACGACGTCACCATCAGCAACAGCGTGAAGTCGGCCGGGGAGACCCGGGACAAGCTCCGGCTGATCAGCCGGACGCTGCCCATCGCCCTGGCAGTCCTCGGTGGTCTGCTGCTGATCGTCGGCCTGTGGCTGATCGTCGCCGGCCGCCGGTCGGCTGCCGACGCCCGGCTTCGGGCGGACGCTGCCCCGACGGCGATCGGCGCGTCGACCCGGCAGGAAGAGCCGGTGACGGACGAGCGGCCGGGCGGCCCGTTGTCCGACGAGATTCCGCCCGCGTCGGCGAACTGGCGTATGGAGGACGAGTCGGCGGTGCCGGCGCAGCGGACAGCGTCGGACGAGGCCGAGAAACGCTGACAGTGCGCAGGAAGGGCGGGTCGTTCGCGACCCGCCCTTTGCGACTCCAAGGCATTCTAGCGTCGTTACAGAATCGTAATGTGTCGATGGCTTGGTCGCGGAGGGTGACGTTAGTCGATGAGAAGCGCCCTATTCGTCGCCTTGGTCCTAGAGGTGTGTCGCGTCGGCTGCTGGCTGTCCGTGCCCGACCGGGTCGGCGTCGCCCACCGGAGGCCACCGAGTCAGGTGTGGGGTCTTGTGACCTACGCCGCACCGGGTGCACCATCAGGCGGCACCTCATTACCCGCCGGTAACAGATGTTCCGGCCCGGCCGGCATCCTCCCCCCGG
>NZ_SMJY01000195.1:0-11424 GCF_004348355.1 Micromonospora sp. KC721
GGGGAGGGTCCCCGCCCAGCGCCTTTCGGTGTCTCCAGCGTCGCCACCCTGGGAAATGTCACACGAGCCCGGCCGCAAGCGCCGGCCCGCCGCGACCGCGCACGACCACGCCGGCCGTCCCGTGATCCGGCCCCGGCGAGATCAGGAGGTGGCGGGGCGTCGGCCGCGCCGGTCCAGCTCGACCGCCTCCGCCGGGGTGGGCGCGGTGCCGCCCAGGTGGGCCGGCTGCCACCAGGCGTCCTCCGGGCCGGCGGGCTTCTCCGGGTATTCCTGCTGGGCCCGGTCCACCAGCGCGGACAATCGGCTCTTCAACTCGGCCGTCATGGCGTTGGCGTCCGGGTAGGCGGCCGGGTCCATCGGCTCGCCGAGGAGGATGGTGATCGGGGTGTGCCGGCGGGTGAGGTTCTTCGGGCGACCCTTGGTCCACAGCCGCTGGGTGCCCCAGAGCGCCACCGGCAGCAGCGGCACGGCCGCGTCCTGCGCCATCCGGGCAGCCCCGCTCTTGAGGTCCTTGACCGTGAACGACCGGCTGATCGTCGCCTCGGGGAAGACGCCGACCACCTCTCCCCGGCGCAGCGCCCCCACCGCCGTGTTGTACGACCCCGCGCCCGCCGACCGGTTCACCGGGATGTGCTTCATGCCGCGCATCAGGGGACCGGAGACCTTGTGCGCGAAGACCTCGTGCTTGGCCATGAACCGAACCAGGCGGCCCGACTCCTGGGCACCGTAGCCGCAGAAGATGAAGTCCAGGTAACTGACATGGTTGCTGGCCAGGACGGCCCCGCCGGAGCGCGGGACGTGGTGGCTGCCCTCGACGGTCAGTCGCAGGTCGAGGACCCGGAACATCGTCTTGGCGGCGGCGATCACGGGCGGATACACGAGTTCCGGCATCCGGCAACTTTACCGCGCGTAGGTTACGCCGCCGTAGGGGCCGAGCGGGTGTGGTGCAGTTCGAGCCGGCCCCGGGCGAAGGCGTCGACCCGACCCCACCGGCCGGGAATGTCCAGCACCTCGATCCGCCCCATGCCCACCGGCAGCACCGGATCCACCGCCAGGTGCCCCTCGTGCGGCTCCAGGCCCAGCATCGTCCGGATCAGCAGCAGTGGGGCCCCCGTCGACCAGGCCTGCGGGCTGCACGCGGTCGGGTACTCGACCGGAAACTTGGTCTGCTCCCGGGGATAACCGCCGAACGCCTCCGGCAGCCGGCCGTCGAAGTATCGGGCGGCGTCCAGGATGCCGCTGGCGATGGTGCCGGCCTCCTCGGCGAAGCCGTACCGCCGCAGCCCCCAGGCGATGAAGGAGTTGTCGAACGGCCAGATCGTGCCGTTGTGGTAGCCGATCGGGTTGTACCGCACCTCCCCCGCGGCGAGGGTGCGCACGCCCCACCCAGTGAAGAGCCGGTCGGAGACCAGATGCTCGGCCACCCTCTCGGCCCGGTCGTGGTCGACGATGCCGCTCCACAGCAGGTGCCCCATGTTCGAGCTGAGCACGTCGCACTGCCGGCCGTCGGGGTCCAGGCCAAGGGCGTAGAACTCACCGTCAGCCACCCACCAGTCCCGGTTGAACCGCTCCTTCAGCTGCGCCGCCTCCCGCTCCAGTTGGTCGGCGTACGCCGGGTCGCCCCAGAACTCCCGGGCCATCCGGGCGGCGCGCAGCTTCGCGTCGTACGCGTACCCCTGCACCTCGCAGGTGGCCCGGGGAAACGGCGGCAGCGTGCCGTCGGAGTACGAAATCGAGTCCCAGGAGTCCTTCCAGCACTGGTTCTCCAGGCCGGTGTCGGCATTGCGCCGCTCGTACCAGATGTAGCCGTTGCCAACCAGGTCGGCGTAGTCGTCGATCCACCTGAGCGCGCGCCGGCACTCCGGTTCCAACTCCTTGACCAGTGCGACATCCCCGCTCCACCGCTCGTACTCGTCGAGCAGGACCACGAACAGCGGGGTGGCGTCGACGGAGCCGTAGTACGGCGAGTGCGGCTGTTCCTCGAACGCGGCCGTCTCGCCGTAGCGCATCTCGTGCAGGATCCGGCCCGGATCCTCGTCCCGGAAGTCGTCGAACCGGGTGCCCTGGAGGGCGGCGAGGATACGCAGCGTGGTCTTCGACAGCTCGGGCGCGAAGGGCAGCACCTGCAGACAGGTCAGGATGCTGTCCCGGCCGAACATCGTCATGAACCAGGGCAGGCCCGCGGCGGGCAGGGCCTGGCCGCGCAGGGAGAGCGGCGAGAAGCGCAGCGCGGCGAGGTCGACCAGGCTACGCCGGTACGTGGCGGCCAGGTCCTCGTGTTCGCTGTTCACCTTCGGCGCCCTGGCGATCCACTCCTGTAGGTCGCGCTCGAGGGCGAGCCGCTCGGTGCCGTGCGCCTGCAGGCCCATCCGCAGGTCGCGCCCGCCCGGGCCGAGCGCGACGGTGTGCACGTCGATCGAGGTCTCCCACTGCTCGTTCGCCTCCAGGTGCACGGAGTACGCGAAGCCGTTGCGGTCGTACCGGGCCGGCTCGGACGACGAGATGATGGTTTCCCGGACGAAGTTCCCACGCCGGTACCCCAGCCGGAGCCGGTCCTCTTCGGGCTCGGCGTAGGTCTCGCCCTTCTTGTTGACGATCTCGTCCTTGACCTCGAACAGGTCGGCGAAGTCCGAGCCGGCCTCCATCCGGATCTCCAGGTCCACGGGCTTCTCGTCGTGGTTGAGGATGGTCACCTGCTCCCGGAAGCTGCCGCCGACCGCGCGCTCGCGGATGATCGACAGTTTGGCGTCGATGTAGTGGGTGGCCATCCCGGGCACCAGGAAGAAGCGGGCCTCGTAGTACTGGAGGTCGTCGTAGGAGAGCGCGTTGAGGCGTTCCCCGTTGACGGTGAGGATCCACTCGGACAAAAACCGGGTGTCGATGGAGAACAGGCCGGTCGGCTCGCTCGGGGTCGCCTCGATGTCGCCGGTGTCCTGCGACACCACGAAGGTGTTGCCGTCCAGGATCCGGATCGTGTTGCTCGACGCCATCAGCGCACCTCCCTGCGGAAGAGCCGGCGCGGCCCGGTCGATTCCGCCGGGCCGGGGAAGATCCGTTCCACCTGCGCCACGAGCCGTGGGTCGCCCGTCACCGTCATGTCCCCGCGCAGCAGCGCCGACATCCCGTTGCCCCGGCCGGCGGCGATCTCCTCGAAGGTCTCCGGGCTGGTGCCGATGACCGTGTCGGCCTCCCGGTCGTCCTGGGTGACCCGCAGGTTCCCCCGGTCGATCTCGAGTAGCCAGTGGGTGGTCTGCGCCCCCTGCTGCAGGTCGAAGCGCAACTTGCCGGAAGCCTTGGCCAGCGCGGGATCGTATCCCCGCCGGTCCAGATCCTCGAAGAACCGCGTGGTCGCGTCCACCGTCGGGCCCTCTCTTCCCGTCGTGCCACGGCATGGCGAAGTACTCCGGCGGGGTGCCCACCGACAGCCGGGTCAACCTCGCCCGGATCGGGTGAGGCCCCGCAACCGGCACGCGAGCCGGTGCGGAAACGGCGCGACGCCGGCCCCGGGAAGGGACCGGCGTCGCATCGCCCGCGCTGGACGGTCAGTTGTTCGGGTCGTCGGCACTGATGTCGGCGAGCACGGACTGCGGCTCCCGCTCGACCGCCAGGTCACCCATCGAGATCAGGCCGACCAGCCGGCCGTCGTCGATCACCGGCAGCCGCCGGACGGCGTACGTGCGCATCAGGTCGGCGGCGGCGACGGCGTCGTCGTACTGGCTGACCGTCACCAGATCCCGGCTGCTGATCTCCTTCAGGCGGGTGGTGTTCGGATCCTTGTTCTCCGCCACGGCGCGGACGGTGATGTCCCGGTCCGTCACGATGCCGACCACGTCGTCACCCGCCGTCACCACCACGTCCCCGATCGCGCTGTCGCGCATCTCCTGCGCCGCCGCGGTGAGCGTGTCGTTCGCGTCCATGGTCACCAACCGGGTCGTCATGAACTCTCCGACCGTTGTCATGGTGCTCCCCTCTCGGTGTCGGCACGCCCGACTACCCGGCGTCACCGGACCGGTAACCCGCCCGCCGCGGCTTCAGCCGCGTTCGGCGGCGACCAGCTCGGCGAGCTGCACCGCGTTCAACGCGGCACCCTTGCGCAGGTTGTCGTTGGAGCAGAAGAGCGCCAACCCGTGCTCGACGGTCTCGTCGGCCCGGATCCGGCCCACGTAGGTCGGGTCCTGGCCGGCGGCCTGAAGCGGGGTCGGTACGTCCGACAGGGCCACACCCGCAGCGCCGTCGAGCAGTTCACGGGCGCGCTGAGGGGTGATCGCCCGGGTGAAGCGGGCGTTGATCTGGAGCGAGTGGCCGGTGAAGACCGGTACCCGCACGCAGGTGCCGGAGACCCTGAGGTCGGGGATCTCCAGGATCTTGCGGCTCTCGTTGCGGAGCTTCTGCTCCTCGTCGGTCTCGGCGGAGCCGTCGTCGACGATGGAGCCGGCCAACGGCAGCACGTTGAAGGCGATCGGCCGGGCGAACGACCGCGGGGCGGGGAACTCCACGGCCGAGCCGTCGAAGGCGAGCCCGGCGGCGTCCTCGGCGACCTTGCGGACCTGCTCGTCCAGCTCGGCCACGCCGGCCAGGCCGGCCCCGGAGACCGCCTGGTACGTCGAGACGACCAGGGCGGCCAGCCCCGCCTCCTCGTGCAGCGGACGCAGCACCGGCATCGCGGCCATGGTGGTGCAGTTCGGGTTGGCGACGATGCCCTTCGGGCGGTCGGTGATGGCGTGCGGGTTGACCTCGGCGACGACCAGTGGCACCGCCGGGTCCATCCGGAACGCCGAGGAGTTGTCGATCACCACGGCGCCGGCGGCGGCCACCCGGGGGGCCAGCTCCTTCGCGGTGCCCTTGCCCGCCGAGAAGAGCACGATGTCCAGCCCCGAGTAGTCGGCGGTCGCCGCGTCCTCGACGGTCACCTCGCCGTCGCGCCAGGGCAGGGCACGCCCGGCCGACCGGGCGGAGGCGAACAACCGCACCTGCTCCGCCGGGAAGTCGCGCTCCGCCAGCACCTGCCGCATCACGCCACCGACCTGGCCGGTGGCCCCCACAATGCCGATCCTCATGCCCGCGAGGCTACCCACGCGGCCCGGCCGGATGGGAATCCTTTCCCACCGCCCGGGCCGACGCCGCCGGTGACGCGACCGGAATCACACCTGATGGTCGGTGACCTCGCCCAGGCCGGTGGCGACGAGATCGTCCCGGATCAGGGCCGCGTCGCCCTCGACCACGAGGGTGAGCGCCTCGGGATGCAGGTGCGCGGCGGCTGCGGCGGAGACCTGCGCCACATCGGCGGCGAGCAGCGACTCGCGCAACCGGGCGTGGTAGTCGTCGGGCAGGTCGTGCACCACCAGGGTGGTCAGCGCCGAGGCGATCGCCCGAGGGCTCTGCAACTCGACCGAGAGCTGACCGGCCCGCCACGAACGGGCCACCGCCAGCTCGTCCTCGGTCACCCCGGTCACCTGGGTACGGGTGATCTCCCCCACCGCCTCGACCAGAGCCGGGGCGGTCACCGCGGTCTGCACGCCGGAGGCGACCGCGAACCGGCCGAACCGGCGGGACGAGGCGAAGTCGCCCCGGATGCCGTACGTGTAGCCCCGCACCTCACGGATCAGATGGTTGAGTCGGGAGGTGAACGCCCCGCCCAGCACCGTGCCGGCCAACGTCATGGGCACGTGGTCGGGGTGGGCGCGGTGCGGCGACGGGTGCCCGAGTCGCAGCGTGGACTGCACCGAGCCGGGCCGGTCCACGAGGATGATCCGCCGGCCGGGGCGTGGTGACACGTCGATCGGACCGCCCCGATCCGCCGGGCCGCCGCCGGTGCCGGCGAACGCCGCCGCGCCGAGCGCGTCCAGGTCGAGCCGGTCCAGGTCACCGGCGACGACCAGGGTGCCGGGGCGGATGAACCACTCGGAGTGGAAGACGGTGACGTCCTCGACGTCGAGGGCGGCCACCGACTCCGGGTCGCCGTACATCGGCCGGCCCCAGCGGTTGTCGTGCCCGAACAGGTCGGCGCGGAGCACCGCGTCGGCGCGCGGACCCGGGTTTGCCCAGTCCATCCGCAGCGCGTTCGCCTCGTCGTCACGGACCCGACGTACGTCCTCCGGTTCCAGCCGGGGGGTGCGGACCGCCTCGGCCAGCAACTCGACGGCGGCGCCCAGCCGCTCCACCGGCACCTGGACGCTGACCTGGAACGAGTCCCAGTCCAGGCCGGTGACCAGCTCGGTGCCGAGCCCCTCCACGGCGAGGGCGAACGCGGTGGCGTCCCGCTGCGCGGTGCCCTCCTCCAGGGCCTTGGCGAGCACCCCGGCGAGCCCTTCCTTGCCGACTGGTTCCCGTCCGGCCCCGGCGTCGAGCAGCAACACCGCCACCGCGAGGTTCTGCCCCGGCAGGTGAGCGGCGACGACCCGGCCGCCGGCGACGTCGCGCCGGACCACCGTGGGGAACCGGTACGGGCGGGCGACCCCCGTGCCGGGACGGGCGGCGATCAGCGTCATGAGGGCTTCTCCTCGGGCACGTAGGTCAGGGACACCCGGTCGGCGGCGCCGAGCACCTCGGCGGCCGTCTCGGCGATCTGCTCGGCGGTCACCGTGAGCCAGGCGGGCAGCCGCTCGGCCGCCTTCGCCGGATCGCCGAACTGGGTGGCGTACCGGCCGAGGGTGTCGGCCCGGCCGTCCACGGTGGACATCTGTCGCCACCAGGCGGTGCTCAGCAGCGCCTTGGCCCGGTCCAGCTCGGCGTGGGTCACCGGGACGGTGGCCAGTTCGTCGACCACCTCGGCGACTCCGGCGGCCAGTCGCTCGGCGGTGACCCCGGGGCGGGCGGTGGCGGTGACGATCAGCGGCGCCGGTGCGTGTGCCAGGTCCACCCCGTACGCCCCGACGGTGTCCGGCTGGGCGATCCGTTCCCCGTCGGCGAGCCGCTGGTACAGGCGGCTGCCCCGGCCGCTGCCGAGCACGGCGGCGAGCACGGTGGTCACGTCGTACCCGGGGGTGCCGAACGGGTGGGTGCGGTGCGCGACGTACACGCGGGGGGCGGGCACGTCCGCGGTGACGGTCTCGACGGCGGCCCGGCCGGTGGCCGGGACGTCACGGCCGTCCGGGGCGGCGGGGATGTCCGCCCGCGCGGGGATCGCGCCGAAGTACTTCTCGGCCAGCGCGAACACCTCGGCGGCGGAGGCGTCGCCGACGACGGTGAGCACCGCGTTGTTCGGGGCGTAGTACCGGGCGTGGAACTCCTGGAAGGTGGCCAGGTCGGCGGCGTTCAGGTCGGCCATCGAACCGATCGTCGCGTGGTGGTACGGGTGCCCCGGCGGGTAGAGCAGCGGCAGCAGCCGCAGCCAGGCGTCGCCGTAGGGGACGTTCTCGTACCGCTGCCGGCGCTCGTTCTTCACCACGTCACGCTGGTTGTCCAGCGTCTCCTGGGTCAGCGCCGGGACCAGTCCGCCCATCCGGTCGGCCTCCAGCCAGAGCGCCAACTCCAGCTGCTCGGCCGGCACGGTCTCGAAGTAGTTGGTGCGGTCCGGGTTGGTGGTGGCGTTGAGCGACCCGCCGGCCCCCTGGATCAGCTTCATGTGCTCGGTCTTGGCCACGTTGAGTGAGCCTTCGAACATCAGGTGTTCGAAGAGGTGGGCGAAGCCGGTCTGCCCCGCCGGCTCGTGCCGGGAGCCCACGTCGTACCAGAGGTTGACCGCCACCGCCGGCGCGGTGCGGTCCTCGCTCACCACCACACGCAGGCCGTTGTCCAGTCGGGTCGTCTCGATGGGCCAGGGGTAACCGCTGTCGGGCATGCCCCGACGCTATCCGATCTCCGGGGCGGAACGGGACTCCCGGGACGAGCGTGCCTGTGCCGATGGCATCGACCGGCCGGCGCGGGGTACCGCAGGGGTATGCGCAACCGCTCTACCACGCTCGCCGTCGCCGGGGCCGCCGTCGCCGGGGCCGCCGCCGTCCTGGCCGGCTGGCGCAAGGCCCGCCTGCTGCATCCGGTCGGCCGCACCTTCACCGCCGAGGTGACGATCTGGGGTACGCCGGACCGCCCCACCGGGGTCCGGTTGCTGGACGACCCCGGCCGCTACCGGGCCACGGCGCGGCTGTCGCAGGGGGTGCCGACCCCCGGCGCATGGCCGGACGTGCTGGGGCTGGCCGTGCGGCTGCACCGGCCACCGGGTCGCCCGTTCGACCTGCTGGTCAGCTCCAGCGGTGCCGCGCCGGTGCTGCGTCACCTGCCGCTGCCCCGCCGCCGCTTCGCCGGGACGTACAGCACGATCATGCCGTACCGGGTGGGACGGCGGCGACTCTGGTTGGCGGCGCTGGCCGACCCGGACTCGGTTGACCTGGGCCGGAACCTCGCCGAGGTGGCCGCGGCGGCCCGGGCGGGGGCACCACGGCTGGTGCTCGCGACGGCGTCCGCCACCGGGCCGTGGCGGCCGTTCGGGCAGGTGACCCTGGGCGACCCGCTGGACGCCCGGACGGACGCGGCGATCGCCTTCGACCCGGTGGGCAACCTGCCACCGGGCCTGCGGGCGGCGGGTCCGGTCGCCTGGCTGCGCGAGCAGACCTACGCCGGGTCCCGCCGGGCACGGGGTGCGTCGACGCGGTGGCCACCGCCGGGGCGACCACCGCGTCGCCCGCTGTCCTAGTCCGGGGGTTCGCTCACCGCCACCGTCTGATCGGAGGTGCGGTGCTCCAGCACCGTGTCGGGGGCGGCGTTCTGGTCCGCCTCGCGGATGTCGGACTCGGTGAGGATCGCCTCGGCCTGTGCCTGCGGGTCGTCGCTGCCGACCGCCGCCTCCTCCGGCAGCAGGTGGGCGCGGGACTCCATCCGTTCCTGGTCGCTCTGCTCGTGGGTCATGTCGATGGTGTTACCCCGGTGTCCGGTCAGCGGAACGGGCCGCGCACCTCGTAGGTGATGCCGCCGGAGGAGAAGCCCGAGGTGCCGCGCTGGGACGAGAAGTAGAGCCGGCTGCCGTCCGGGGAGAACGCCGGGCCGCAGATCTCCGAACTGCTCTGCCCACTGATCCGCACGAACGGCGCGACCACCCCGGCCGGCGTGATCAGGTTGATTTCCATGTTGCCGCCGTCCTCGGCGACGTAGAGGTCCCCCGAGCCGGTGCCGGTGATGTTGTCCACCCCGGTCAGTGGGGCGGTGCCGGAGACCAGCGAGTCGTCGTATGCCAGGTCGATCCGCTGGTTGACCGCGTCGTACGCCCAGACCCGGTTGTCGCCCTTGGTGGTGAACCAGCAGGTGCCGTCGGCGTACCAGCAGCCCTCGCCGCCGTTGAACCTCTTCGCCCCGGAGACCTGGCCGCGGGTGGCGGTCGGAGAGCCGTCCGGGTCGGGCACCGGCGCCCAGGTCACCGGTCCGCTGGTGGCGGTCCCGGCGACCAGCACCTCCAACGTTCCGCTCGACAGGTCGCCCCAGACGGTCGGGGTGAACCGGTAGAAGCAGCCGTTGCTCTCGTCCTCGGTGAGGTAGATGACCTTGCGGTGCGGGTCGGCCGCCGCCGCCTCGTGCTTGAACCGCCCCAGCGCCGGGCGCTGCACCGCGTTGGTGCCGCCCTGCGGGTAGGTCTCGTAGACGAAGCCGCGGCTGACCTCCTCGCAGGAGAGCCAGGTGCCCCACGGAGTGGCGCCGCCGGCACAGTTCTGGTTGGTGTTCGACAGGATCCGGTACGCCGAGGCGATCGTCCCGTCGGCGTGGAAGCGGATCGCCGAGGCCCCACCGCCCGGGGTGATCTCCGAGTTGGAGACGTAGATCCAGCCGGTGCCGGCGGTGAAGCAGGCACCGCCGTCGGGGGCGTCGTGCCAGCTGTACGAGGTGCCGGGCACGACCTGCCGGGAGCGGGCGATCACCCGGCTGGTGAAGCCGGCGGGCAACAGGAGGCCGTTGGCGTCGGCGGCGCCGAGCGGCCCGTACGGGCTCGGGCCGGGCTGGGCCGGGGCGGCCGACGCCACGCCGGACCACAGACTGCCGGCGAAGGCGGCGGCACCACCGGCGACGGTGGCGCGCAGGACGGTACGACGGTCCATCAGACCTCCCAGATTGCTGTAGGTGCCGACGAAGTTACCGACGAGGGCATCGACGCGGGTAAACTCCAGGCGAGGCTTTCCGGACAGCCCGGTGAGCCTTCCCCGACCGGTCGGGTACGCTGGTCGACGTGACGTGCTCGTATCGATGGTTTAGGCAGCCGGCTCCGACGCCGGTGACCTCACCATGAGCTGACGTCACCTGAGTTCGAGCCGGCCGGGCAGGAGCTGAAGTTCCTGCCCTTTTGCGTACGAGCAGCCGGCTCCACCCGGGTACCGGCCCCGGGCACGGTCGGCGGAAGGAATCCCACCGTGACGACCCCGGAGACCGGCGCGGTCATCGACCAACGGATCGACCGCGTCGTGCCGTTGACCACCCCCGCTCTGCTCCTGCACGAACTGCCCCTGGACGCCTCGCTCACCTCGGCCGTGCTGGCCGGGCGGCGCGCGGTCGGCCAGGTGCTGGACCGCGCCGACGACCGGCTGCTGGTGGTGGTCGGCCCCTGCTCGGTGCACGACCCCGCCGCGGCCCTGGACTACGCCCACCGGTTGCGCGAGGCCGCCGACCGGTACGCCGAGGACCTGCTGGTGGTGATGCGGGTCTACTTCGAGAAGCCGCGCTCCACGGTGGGCTGGAAGGGCCTGATCAACGACCCGGCGCTGGACGGCTCGGGCGACGTCAACCGCGGGCTGCGCGTCGCCCGGGCGCTCCTGCTCGACGTGCTGCGCCTCGGCCTGCCGGTCGGCTGCGAGTTCCTCGACCCGATCACCCCGCAGTACATCGCCGACACCGTCGCCTGGGGGGCGATCGGCGCGCGGACCGTGGAGAGCCAGGTGCACCGGCAGCTCGCCTCCGGCCTGTCCATGCCGATCGGCATGAAGAACCGCCCGGACGGCAGCATCTCCACGGCGGTCGACGCGATCCGGGCGGCGGGCGTGCCGCACGTGTTCCCCGGCATCGACGTGTCCGGCACCCCGGCGATCATGCACACCCGGGGCAACGCCGACGGGCACCTGGTGCTGCGCGGCGGCAACGACGGCCCGAACTACGACGCCGAGTCGGTCGCCGGCGCGCTGGGCCTGCTGCGGGCCGCCGGGTTGCCCGAGCGGGTGGTCGTCGACGCCAGCCACGCCAACAGCGGCAAGGACCACCGCAATCAGCCGAAGGTCGTCGCGGACGTGGCGGCGCAGCTCGCCACCGGTCAGCGCGGCGTCGTGGGGATCATGCTGGAGAGCTTCCTGCTCGACGGCCGGCAGGACCTGGACCCGACCCGCGAGCTGACCTACGGGCGTTCGATCACCGACGCCTGCATTGGCTGGGACACCACCGACGAGGTCCTCGGCCACCTCGCCCAGGCCGTCCGTGCCCGCCGCGCCACCCTGCACACCCCCGCCTGAGCCAGCC
>NZ_SMJY01000196.1:0-11407 GCF_004348355.1 Micromonospora sp. KC721
GCGTTCCGGTGGCGGACGCCCAGGCGCAGGTCCAGGGGGACAGGTGACGCGGGTGCAGCAGCTCGACGGTGACCTGCTGGCCGGTCAGGTGCGGCAGGCGCAGCGTGGCCGACCGGTCGGCGTCGGCGCGCCGCCACACCCCCAGGTAGGTGACGTTCCGGCGGCGCAGCGCGAGGCTGAGCCACGGGTCGCTCCAGGCGGGCAGGCCGAGCGGCCACAGCGGCACCGTGTCCGCCAGGTCGGCGCGGATGCCCCGGTACGCCTCGACGGCGTCCCGCACCGCTCGCAACTGGTCGGGCCGCATGGCGTCCAGCCGGCCGGAGAGGTAGAGGCGGCCGAGCAGACCGGTGCACAGGGTGAAGGCGAGCTGCTCGTCGGGCATGTCCGGCTGGGGGTACGCCCAGTTGGCGGACTGTTCCGGTAGGACGGACATCGGCGCCGCGACGGCGATCGGCGGGTAGTGCCGGTAGTCCTGCTGGTCGCTGGTCGACTGGAGTTGCATCCGGGACAGCAGGGCGTAGTCCATGCGCATGCCGCCGGAGGCGCAGTTCTCCAGGATCAGGTCGGGGTGGCGGCGGTGCAGCCGGTCCAACCAGGCCAGGTGCGCGCGGTTGTGGGCCAGCAGTCCGCCGCCGACGCTGTCGGCGTCCAGGTCGGTGCCGGCGCCGGGGTCGATGTTGTAGTCGAGTTTGAGATAGCCGACGCCGAGTTGCTCGACCAGCCGGTCGACGACCTCGTCGAGATGGGCGACCGCGGCGGGGTGGCGCAGGTCCAGGTGGTAGCGGTCGTGTTCGACCAGCCGGGCGCCGCCGCGTTGCAGGAACGCCTCCGGGGGGAGCTTGTCCGCCATCGGGCTGCGTACCCCGATCACCTCGGGTTCGAGCCAGAGGCCCGGGACCATGTCGCGGTCCCGGATGCGGGTCAGCACCTCCTGGATGCCACGGGGGAAGCGGGTCTGCGACGGCTGCCACTCGCCGACGCTGTCCCACCAGTTGAGGTCGTTGTCGTACCAGCCGGCGTCGACGCAGAAGACCTCGGCCCCGGCGTCGGCGGCCGCGTCGACCAGCGGCAGCAGTTTCGCCGTGGTGGGGTCCCCCATCAGCGTGTTCATGTAGTCGTTGAAGACCACGGGCAGCGTCGACCGGTCGCGGTGCGGGCGCACCAGGGTCCGCCGGTGGCCGGTGAGGGCGGCGACCGCACCGTCCAGACCGGCGGAGGAGACGGCGACCGACACCGGCACGGTGGTGAAGGACTGGCCGGGTAGCAGTGGCTGCTGCCACTGGTGGTCGATGTCGGTCGGGCCGAGCAGCGCCACGTACGCCCCGTCGAGCCGTTCGCCGACCTCCCACCGCCAGGGCCCGTTGTGCTCGATCTGCCACAGCCAGGCGTGTCCGCTGTCCCGCTCGACGATGCCGCCGGTGGGCAGGTGGGCGCCGGTGGACCAGGTCCCGGTGCTGACCACGGCGAGCCGGCCGCGACCGTCCTGGCCGTGCATCGCCAGGTTGAGGTCGGCGGTGACGGTGTCGCGCAGCGGGTGGCGGGTCCAGCGGCCCTCGCCGAGCCACTCGCTGTCGCCGCGGACCAGGTCGATGTTCTCCATCGGGTGACCGAGGAACCCGGCGGCGAAGGACGTGACCCCGAGCAACGGCAGCGGTCGCGTGCCGTGGTTGGTCACGGTGGTACGCACCTGCACGGCGCTGGTGCCGTCGGCCGAGCGGAACACGGTCCGGACCAGCAGGCCGGTCTGTTCGTCGCGCAGGTCGACGCGGAGCTCGTGCCACTGTCCGTCGCGCCGCTGCTGACTGCCGGCGTAGACCATGCGCCGACCGACCGTGGTCTCGGAGAAGCGTTGCGAGACCCGGGCCCGGCCCGCGCCGGCGATCAGCAGCTCCACCATCGGCTGGGTCGCCCGGGTGTGGTGTCGCCGGTCGCCGTCGGACAGGGCCCGGACGGCGACCGGGCCGTCGCCGGAGATGTCGATGGTCAACTGCAACGCCCGGTGTCCCCACACCAGACTGGTGTCGCGCCAGCTCACTGCCTGCTCCTGTCGTTGGTCGGACTCGTGACCGTGTGCCGGGCGGTCGGGGCCGGGCTCCGGTGACGGCCTCTGCGGTTGCCGTCGGTGCCGGTCGTGTGGTGGGCGGCTCGGCAAGTGCGGCCTCACGTCTGGCGTGAGGACGAGTGTGACCGGTCACACGACGCACCGGAAGTGGTCGTTACAATTCTGTTACCGGCAGGTGTCCTACCGCCCGCGCGGCGGTGCGGTCGACTCACGGACCACCAGGCGGGGCGCCTCCGGTGTCACCGCGGGCGGGACGACACCGGTCAGCTCGGTGGTGAGCGCCGCCAGGCAGGCCCGGCCCAGACCCGCGAAATCCATCCGCACCGTCGTCAACGCCGGCGTCCAGTAGGCCACCCCGGGAAGGTCGTCGAAGCCGACGATGCTCACGTCTCCCGGCACGTCCCGACCCGCCTCGTACAGCGCCCGGCGAACCGCGAGCGCGGTGTCGTCGTTGCCGCACAGGATCGCCGTGACGCCCTCGTCCGCTGCCAGTCGCCGGCCCGCCAGGTACGCCGACCGGGGATCCCAGTCGGCCGACAGGATTGCCGGCACCCGGACACCTGCCTCCTCCAGCGCGCCACGCCACCCCGCCTGGCGCGCGCTCGCGACCGTCTCGGAGGGGATGGCCACGTGGTGGACCGTACGGTGCCCCAACGACAGCAGGTGCCGCGTGGCGTCGGCCGCGGCCTGCCGCTCGTCCAGGAAGATCATGGTGCGCTCGCTGCCCGGCACCCCACCGGCCTCCGTCGCCGCGACCGCCGGCACGTCCGGCGGCAACGCCCGCAGGACGTTGGCGCCGGCCGGATCGAAGGCGACCACGATGACGCTGCCCGCACTGGGGTCGCTGACGTACTCGACGGCGTGGCGCACGTCGACGTCCTGGTCCGACTCGACCACCCGGACACCGACGGCCAGACCAGCCAGCCGGGCGGACTCCTCGATGCCCTGCAACGTGCTGGCGTACCCGTACAGCATGGTGTTCGCGGTCACCACGGTCACCGCGTTCGCCCGCCCCAGGCCGAGCGCCTGAGCGGCCCGGTTCGGCCGGTACTGCAACCGGTCGATGGCATCGAGCACCAGCCGGCGGGTGTCCGGGCGCACCTTGGGGGAATCGTTGAGCACCCGCGACACCGTCTGGTAGGAAACCCCCGCCGCGGCCGCCACGTCACGGATACTCGGAACGGCATCCCGCCGCTGCCGGGCCGGTCTGCCGGAAGACGGTCGCATCACGACACCAGCATGATCGGTCACCCTGCGCCGGGTCAAAGACAACCGACATCCCCGCCCTTTCCGCCACGCGCGCCGCGCCCGACCAAGGAGCTGCCACCCGTGACCGCCGACCACCCGCGCCGATCAGCTCTTAACGACCTGCGGGCCAAGCGGGACATCCGGCCCGCCCTGCGGTACTTCGACTCCCTCGCGCCGGTGACCGTGCGCGAGATGCTGGGCCGGTGGCGCGGAATCGGGCTGGCGACCCGCCACCCGATGGACGGGCTGCTGGAGCGCTCCGGCTGGTACGGCAAACGGTTCGAGACCCCCGAGGCTGCTCACCCGCTGCTGTTCGGCACGGCCGGCGGGAATGTGGTGAGCCTCGACCCCGCGTTGATCCCGCTGGGTTCACTGCTGCGCTTCCCGCGACTGGCCCACCTGCCCATCGCGGCGCAGGCGTTCCGGCTGGTGCGGCCGCTGCTGACCACGACGAGACCGACAGCTCGGCTGCGGATGACCGAGTACCGCGGCGTGGTGACCGCCACCATGTGCTACGACACGCTCCCCGTGCACGACGTCTTCCGGAGGATCGACGACGACACCGTCCTGGGCGCGATGGACACGCGCGGCTCCCCCCACCCGTTCATGTTCGTCCTCACCCGTGACGAGGCGCGGTGAGGGCACCCGGCAGCAGCCGGGACCGCGTCAGTGGCCCTGGTAGAGGGTGTCGACCTCGGCGGCGTACCGCTCGATGACGACGTCGCGCTTGATCTTGAGAGTGGGGGTGAGTTCCCCGGCTTCCTCGGTGAAGTCCTCGGGCAGGATGCGGAACGTCTTGATCTGCTCCGCGTGGGACACCGTCTCGTTGGCCCGGTCGATCGCGACCTGCACCGCCTGACGCAGCTGCGGATCGTCCCGCACCTGCGCCACCGAGACGTCCGGGCGGCGGCGCGCGGCACGCCAGCGGCGAAAGGCCTGCGGGTCGATGGTGACCAGCGCGGCCGGGTAGGGCCGACCGTCCCCCACGACCAGGCACTGGCTGACCAGCGGATGGGCCCGCACGGCCTCCTCCAGCGGGCCGGGTACGAGATTCTGGCCCGCCGCGGTGACGATGATCTCCTTCTTGCGGCCGGTGATGCGCAGCCAGCCGTCGTCCCAGCTGCCCAGGTCGCCGGTGTGGAGCCAGCCGTCGGCGGTGAACGTCGCCCGGGTGGCGTCCGGGTTGTTCCAGTAGCCGGGGAAGACCACATCGCCCCGGGCGAGGATCTCCCCGTCGTCGGCGATGCGCAGCTGCACGCCGGGCAGGGGTCGGCCCACGGTGCCGATCCGTTGGACCGACGGCGGGTTCACCGTCAGCGCCGGTGACGTTTCCGTCAGGCCGTACCCCTCCAACACGGTGACCCCGGCACCCCGGAAGAAATGCCCCAGCCGCTCGCCGAGCGGCGCGCCGCCGATGATGGCCGTCCGGCACCGCCCGCCCAACGCCGCCCGGATCTTCCGGTACGCCAGCAGATCGCACACGGCGTGGGCCAGCCGCAGCGGCAGGCCGGGGCCCCGGACGGTGTCACGGGCGCGGCTGTGGGACACCGCCACCCGGGCGGCCAGCGTGAACAACCAACCCCGGTGCGCGTCGGCCGCCTTGTCGCGCGCCCGGTTGTACATCTTCTCGAAGACCCGGGGCACCGCGAGGATGAACGTCGGGCGGTGGGTGCGCAGCTGGTCGAGGACGCCGGTGACGTCGGCGCTGTGCAGCAAGGTGGCGCGGGTCTGCACCATGCCCACCTGGATCAGCCGGGCGAACGCGTGCGCGAGCGGCAGGAACAGCACCGTCGACGCCCCCGGGTGCAAAATCGGCGACAGCACGTCGACGGCGGCGGTGACGTCGCAGTGGATGTTGCGGTGGGTCAGCACGCATCCCTTGGGTCGGCCCGTCGTGCCGCTGGTGTAGACGATCGTCGCCATGTCGCCGCCGGTCACCCGGGCGCGGCGGGCCGCCACCCGCGCGTCGTCCACCGTCCGGCCCTGCCCGGCGAGGGCGATCAGGTCGCCGGCGTCGATCTGCCAGACCTCCCGCAGCGCCGGCAGGTCCGGCCGCAGGCCGGCGAGCATCTCGGCGTGGCCGGGCTGCTCGACCACGCAGCCCGTCGCGCCGCAGTCCGCCAGGATCCAGCCGACCTGCTCCGCACTGGCGGTGTCGTAGATCGGCACGGTCACCGCGCCGATCGCCCACAGCGCATAGTCGACCAGGGTCCACTCGTAGCGGGTCCGGCTGAGCAGGACGACCCGGTCACCGTGTGCCACCCCCGCCGCGAGAAAGCCCCGGGCCAGGACCAGCACGTCGTCCCGGAACTGCTCGCACGTCACCGGCAGCGCGGTGCCCTGGACCGGCCGCCGGGCGGGCCAGGCCCGGGACACCGGCGCCGGGCGGATGAACTGCACCGCGCCGGGATCCTCCCGTGCGTTGATCCACACCTGTTCGGCCAGGCCCGGTGTCCCGGCACCGACGGGCGTGCTCGCCGCCGCCACGTCCTGCATGGTCATCCCCCTCGCCGCCCCGGGCGCAGGCCGGACCGCCCTACGGGTCTGCCACCATCGTGGCGACCCGGTCGCCACGATGGCCGCGAAATGGCGAAAGTGCTCCTGAAGCGGGCCGACAACGGGTAGCGCCCGGACGCCCACCCGGCCGGTGGGCCGGCCGGGTGGGGGTGCGGGTCGGGCTCAGCGCAGCGTCCGGAAGAACGCGCGCAGGTCGTCGACGAAGAGGCCGGGCTGTTCCATGGCGAAGAAGTGCCCGCCCCGGTCGTACTCGGTCCAGTGCACGACGTGGTGGTCTCGTTCGGCGAGGCGACGGACGGTGAAGTCGCGGGCCGTCGCGACCAGGACGCCGGTGGGTACGCCCAGACCGGCCGCCTCCCGTCCGTCCGCCGCGTCGCCCCAGGAGGCGGCGGTGATGTCCTCGTAGTAGACCTGGGCGGCGGAGCCGCCCGTGCCGATCAGCCAGTAGAGGGTGACGTTGGTGAGCAGGCGGTCGCGGTCGACGGCGTCGTCGGGCAGCCCGTCGGCGGCATGGTCGGTGAGCCGCTGGAAGTGCTCCACGATCCAGGCGAGCTGGGCGACCGGCGAATCGTGCAGCCCGTACGCCAGGGTGTGCGGGGACTTCGCCTGGATCTGCAGGTATCCGTCGTTGTAGTGGGCCATGCTCTCCAGCCGAGACTGCTCGACCTCGGTGAGCCCGTCCAGTTCCCCCTCGGCGCCGGTGGGGAAGGTGAACAGCGCGTTGACGTGCACGCCGATGACCCGGTCCGGGGCCAGCCGGCCGAGCGCCGGGGCGACCCAGGATCCGGTGTCGCCGCCCTGCACCCCGTAGCGGTCGTACCCGAGCCGGGCCATCAGCTGCCCGAGCGCCCCGGCCATCCGCTGGGTGCCCCAGCCGGGCCCGGCCAGGGGGGCGGAGAACCCGAACCCGGGCAGCGACGGCACCACCAGGTGGAACGCGTCGTCGGGGTCACCGCCGTGGGCCCGCGGGTCGGTCAGCGGGCCGAGGGTGTCGAGGAACTCGACGAACGAGCCCGGCCAGCCGTGCAGCAGCAGCAACGGCGTCGCGTCCGGCTCGGGTGAGTGGACGTGCAGGAAGTGCAGGCGTTGGCCGTCGATGTCGGTGACGTAGTGCGGGAGTTCGTTGAGCGCGGCCTCGTGCTTGCGCCAGTCGTACCCGGTCCGCCAGTAACCGGCCAGCTCCCTCAGGTAGGGCACGGGGACGCCGCGCTGCCAGCCGACGTCGGGCAACTCGGGCCAGCGGGTGGCGGCCAGCCGCGCCGCCAGGTCGTCCAGGTCGGCCTGCGGGATCGCGATACGGAAGGGGCGGATGTCGTGGGATGTGGTCGTCACGGCAAGCGACGTTAGGAGCCGGTCAGGTCAGGATCGGTCCCAACCGGCTGGCATCCTCACCGTCATGGTGAGGTCCTCGGCACGGCTGCTCCAGCTGCTGTCCCTGTTGCAGTCCCACCGGCACCGCTCCGGCGCGGAACTGGCCGACCGGCTCGGCGTCACCGTGCGCACGGTACGCCGGGACGTCGAGCGGCTCCGGCAGCTCGGCTACCCGGTGCAGGCCAGCCCGGGCCACACCGGCTACCGGCTCGGCGCCGGCGCGGTCCTGCCGCCGCTGCTGCTCGACGACGACGAGGCGGTCGCGATGGCGATCGGATTGCGGACCGCCGCCGCCAGCGGGGTGACCGGCATCGACGAGACCGCCGCGGCGGCGCTGTCCAAGCTGGAGGGCGTCCTGCCGGCCCGGCTGCGCCAGCGGGTGACGGTGGTACAGCACGCCACCGTCCGCGCCGGGCATCCGGGACCGACCGTCGGCCCGGACGTCCTTGCCACCATCTCCGCCGCCTGCTACCGGCGGGAGCGGCTGCGGTTCGACTACACCGACCACCACGGCGGCCGGTCGACCCGGCTGGTCGAGCCGCACACCCTGGTCAGCTTCGCGCGCCACTGGTACCTGCTGGCCTGGGACACCGACCGCGACGGCTGGCGGTGTTTCCGAGTCGACCGGCTGCGTCCCTGGACCCCGACCGGCCCCCGGTTCGTCCGCCGGGAACCACCCGGCGGGGACGCGGTGGCGTACCTGACGCGGCAGCTGTCCGTCGGGCCCTGGCCGGTACGAACGAGCGTGACCATGCACGAGCCGGCCGCCGTGGTGGCCGAGCGGGTCTGGCCCGGGATGGGCACGGTGGAGGCGGTGGACACCGCCCGTTGCCTGCTGCACCTCGGCGCCGAGACGGCCAGTGACCTGGCGTGGATGGTGGCGGTGATCGGCGTCGACTTCACTGTCACCGGGCCGCCCGAGCTGGTCGACGCCGTACGCGCGCTCGGTGACCGGTGCCGGCGGGCGGTGCCACGGCCCGAGCCGTGACGGCGAACCTGTCGGGAGGGCCGGTTAGTGTGCTGCGCATGAGCAGTCCCGCCGATGTCGCACCCGAGCTTCTCGACCGGCTGCGGCTGGTCTGCCTGCGGCTGCCGGAGGCGTACGAGGAGCCGGCCTGGGTGGGGGTCCGGTGGCGCATCCGCAAGCGGACCTTCGCCCACGTGCTCACGGTCGACGCCGACCACCAGGCTGCCCGGCACCGGGCAGCCCCGCCCGACCAACCGGTCGCCGTTCTGATCTTGCGGGCGCCGGTGGTCGAGGCGCACGCCCTGGTCGCCGGCGGCCCACCGTTCTACCGGCCCGGCTGGGGCGACGACGTGCTGGGCATGGTCCTCGACGAGGACACCGACTGGGGCGAGGTCGCGGAGCTGCTGACCGAGAGCTACTGCCTCCTGGCACCGAGAAAGCTGACCGACCGGGTGGCGCCGGTGGCAGACCGCGCGGGCTCATGACACTGACCGTCGGCCAGGTGCTCGGGTTCGCCGCCGTGATGGCGGTGGGCGCGCTCTCCCCCGGGCCGGACTTCGCCATCGTCGTACGCCACTCGGTGTCCGGGCGGGCCCACGGGATGGCGACGGCGACCGGGATCGCGGCGGGTGTGTTCGTCTGGGCGGTCACCGCCGCGACCGGGCTGGCGGCGCTGCTGGCGGCCTCCACGGTCGCCTTCACGGTCGTCAAGGCCGCCGGCGCCGCCTACCTCGCCTGGCTCGGCGTGCGGGCGATCGTCGCCGCCAGCCGCGACGCCGGCTCGCTGCGGGTGGCCGGTGGGCGAGCCGACCTCTCGCTGCTCGCGGCGTTCCGCCAGGGGCTGCTCTGCAACGTGTTCAACCCGAAGGCAGCGGTCTTCTTCGTCGCGTTGATGCCGCAGTTCCTGCGCGCCGACGCCGCACCGGCCGCCGCGGTGCTGCTGGCGTTGGTCGCCGCGACGGTGGCCCTGCTGTGGTTCTTCACCGTGGCCAACCTGGTGGCGGCGATGCGGCGGCTGCTCGACCGGCCACCGGTACGCCGGGCGATCGACGCGGTCACCGGTGTCGCGCTCATCGGGCTCGGCATCCGGCTCGTCGCGACCCGCAACTGACCGCGCTGTCGGGACGACGCCGAGGTGGGCCACCGCAGGAGATGGCAACTGCGTTCGCGACGGATGGGTCGTACCCGGTGCGGGCGGGCCGGCTGCTCTAACCTGGTCAGTGCGAGGGGAGCACTCCCCACGAACCACCCCGGTCGCTCCGGCACAGCGCAGGGCGCCTCGGGTGGTCGCCCGTGAAACGGGGTGAAGGAGACCTCGAACAGGACACGGTGTTCGAGGAGGAGTCGTGCCTGATCTGTCCTATGCCGCCGCCGGCCTGGAGTCGCTGGGTACGCCGTCGCTCTGGGCGGTGACGATCGCCGGTGTGATCGCCCTGCTGGTGTTCGACTTCGTGATCACCCGCCGCCCGCACGAGGTGTCGCTGAAGGAGGCGCTGGGCTGGTCGGCCTTCTACATCGCGCTGCCGCTGGCCTTCGGCGCCTGGATCTGGTCCGAGTTCGGCTCGGACCGAGGCTTCGACTACCTCACCGGCTACCTGGTCGAGAAGTCGCTGTCGGTCGACAACCTTTTCGTCTTCATGCTGCTGCTGGCCGCCTTCGCGGTGCCGAGCCCACTCGCCCAGCGGGTGCTGCTGTTCGGCATCACCGGCGCGCTGGTGCTGCGGGGAGTCCTCATCGCCCTGGGCCACGCGGCGTTGCAGATCCTCGACTTCACATTCCTCATCTTCGCGCTGATCCTGCTGTTCACCGCGGCCAAGCTGCTGCGCGACGCGCTCTGCGGGCACGACCAGGAGGTCGACATCGATCGGATGCGCTCGGTACGCCTGCTGCGTCGCATCATGCCGGTGGCCAACAAATACCACGGCACGAAGATGACCGTACGGGTCGACGGTCGGCGCACGCTCACCCCGCTGGCGCTGGTGGTGGTCGCGGTCCTCGCCACCGACATGGTCTTCGCCATCGACTCGGTACCGGCCGTGTACGGCATCACCGAGGATCCGTACCTCGTCTTCGCCACCAACGCCTTCGCGCTGCTCGGCCTGCGCGCCCTCTACTTCGTGCTGCACGCGGCGCTCAGTCGGTTGGTCCACCTCACCTACGGCCTGGCCGTCATCCTGGCCTTCATCGGCGTCAAGCTCGCCCTGCACTGGGCGCACGGCATCTGGTCCGGCGTCCCGGAGATCCCCACCGAGCTCTCCCTCCTGGTCATCATCGCGGTCCTGACCATCGTCACCGTCACCAGCCTGCGCGCGACCCGCAGGGCGGTGCCGGACCACAAGGACGTGATCCCCAAACGGCGGTGATCACCGTCTGTCGCCGGCGTCACGCCACGCCATGAGGGCAGGTGAGGTCGATGCGCCAGTCATTGCTGCGCATCAGACAGCCGCTGCCCGGCGGGTACTCGAAGTTGCAGGGACCGAGAAGAGTGAAGCCAAGGCGGTGGCAGAGGGCGTTGGAGGAGACGTTCTCGACCGAGGGAAAGGCGTGCAGGCTGTGGGGGGCATCGTGCTGGCGGGTGGCCTCGCGGACGATGGCGAGCAGGGCGGCACCGGCCGCGGTGGCAATGCCTCGACCTTGGAAGGGCGGCAGGACGTTCCAGCCGGTCTCGTAGATCTGCCTGCCTCGCCAGTCACGCTGGTGGTAGCCGATGCTGCCGACCATCTCGTCACCACGTAGAACGGCGAACAGGCAACCGCGGCCAGTCGCCGGCATGGCAAGGTATCGGCGATGCCGGGCGAGCAGCTTCTCCTCCGGCTCCGGACCACCGACGTATCGACGCATCTGCGCAGAGTTGATCCGACGCAGGAGGCCGAGCGCGGATTCCGACCAAGGCTCCAGACGAACGTCCATGCCGCACAGCCTGGCAGGCTTCGGGATGTTCGAGCATCTCAATTCGACCAGGTGGCGCTTCCTTGTTCGTCCGAACCTCTGCGCGTGCGCGGCGGACGAACCAGGCAGGACCGTTCGCGCCGAGGAGGCCCCGATGTTCACCCGTCCCGTTGTCGCTGTCACGTTCACCCTGACGGCGGCGCTGTTCGCCGGCTGCGGTGCCGAGCCGGTCGCACCGATCACCGGCCAGCCCGCCACCGGGCCGACCGCGTCGCCCACCATCGCCCCGACGACCGTCGCGAGCACGTCCGCGCCACCCACCACCCGTAGCGCCACCCCGCGCGGCACCGCGA
>NZ_SMJY01000197.1:0-11384 GCF_004348355.1 Micromonospora sp. KC721
CCCCGGCACCCCGCCCCAGCTACGACGACGCCACCTGACCCGCAACGCCGGGCCAGGTGACGAGCGGGCTCGAGGTGGCCGGTGTCAGCGGCCGGCGGGCTTGAGGCCGAGCGGCTTGCCCAGCAGCGACTCCCGGCGCACCGCGAGCCGGTCGGCGACCTGGGCCAGCGCCTTTGAGGCGGGGGCGTCCGGCTCGGCCAGCACGATCGGCGTACCGGCGTCGCCGCCCTCCCGGACCCGGGTGTCGAGGGGGATCTGCCCCAGCAGCGGCACCGGCGCGCCGATCGTCCGGCTCAGCGAGTCGGCGACCGCCTGGCCGCCGCCGGAGCCGAACACCTCCATCCGCGAGCCGTCGGGCAGTTCCAGCCAGGCCATGTTCTCGATGACGCCGACCACCCGCTGGTGGGTCTGCAGGGCGATCGCGCCGGCCCGCTCGGCCACCTCGGCCGCCGCGGTCTGCGGGGTGGTCACCACCAGGATCTCGGCGTTGGGCAGCAGTTGGGCCACCGAGATGGCGATGTCGCCGGTGCCCGGGGGCAGGTCCAGCAGGAGGACGTCCAGGTCGCCCCAGTAGACGTCGCCGAGGAACTGTTGCAGCGCCCGGTGCAGCATCGGGCCGCGCCACACCACGGCCGCGTTGCCGGGGGTGAACATGCCGATCGAGATGACCTTCACGCCGTGTGACTGCGGCGGCATGATCATGTCTTCGACCCGGGTGGGCTTGCCGTCCGCGCCGAGCATCCGGGGTACCGAGTGGCCGTAGATGTCCGCGTCGACCACGCCGACGGCGAGGCCCCGGGCGGCCAGCGCGGCGGCCAGGTTCACCGTCACGCTGGACTTGCCGACGCCGCCCTTGCCGCTGGCCACCGCGTACACGCGGGTGCGGGAGCCGGGCTGGGCGAACGGGATCACCGGCTCCTGGCTGGCGGTGCCGCCGCGCAGCTTCGTCTGGAGTTCCTGGCGCTGCTCGGGGCTCATCACGCCGAACTCGATCTCGACACCCGTCACGCCGGCCACGGCGCCCACCGCGGCGGTGATGTCGGCGCGCAGCTTGTCCTTCAGCGGGCAGCCGGCCACGGTGAGCAGCAGCTCGACCCGGACGACGCCGTCGTCGCCGACCACGGCGGAGCGGACCATGCCGAGCTCGGTGATCGGGCGGCGGATCTCCGGGTCGTTGACGGTGGCCAGGGCGGCCTGGATCGCGTCGGAGACGGTGCTGACGGGTGCTGACATGCCGGCAATGTTACGTCGGCGGCGATCCGTCCCGGTCGCCGTGCCGGCCGGTGTGAGCGAATCGATGGTCGCGGCCGGGAGCAGAACGTCAGCCCTCCGGGCGGCCGTCGCGGGCGTAGTCGCCGTCCAGATCGTCGCGGGGCTCGTCGAGCGGATCCGAACCCGCCGAACGGTGCGCCGTGCGCTTCTGCTGCCGGCGTTCCAGCCGCTGCCGCCGGTGCGCCGCCTCGTCCAGCTCCTCGGCCAGCCGGGCCAGCTCGGAGCGGAGGAAGTCCCGGGTGGCCACCTCGCCCATCGCGACGCGCAGCGCGGCGATCTCCCGGGCCAGGTACTCGGTGTCCGCCTTCTGCATGGTCGCCCGACGCCGGTCCTCCTCCAGCGCGACCCGGTCGCGGTCGGCCTGCCGGTTCTGCGCGAGCAGGATCAGCGGGGCCGCGTACGACGCCTGGAGCGACAGGATCAGGGTGAGGAAGGTGAAGGTGTACGGGTCAAAACGCAGGTGCGGCGGGGCCAGGGTGTTCCAGAGGAACCAGGCGGCGATCACCACCGTCATGTAGACGATGAAGTTGGCGGTGCCCATGCCCCGGGCGATCCCCTCGGACCAGCGGCCGAAGGCCTCCGGATCGAAGCGGGGCAGCTTCACACGGGACTCGCGCGGCTGGTCCAGCCGTTCGGTCCGCCGGCGCTCAACCATCCGTGCCACCCGGGGTCTCCTCGCCGCCGCCCGCGGTCGGTACCGCGTCCCGGTCCCGCCAGTCCGGTGGCAGCGAGTGGTCGAGCACATCGTCGACGGTGACCGCGCCCACCAGCCGGTTGTTCCGGTCGACCACCGGCATCGCCACCAGGTCGTAGGTGGCCATCCGCCGGGTGATCTCCGGCAGCGGGGTGGTCGGCCGCAGCGGGTCGATGTCGTTGACCACCACCCCGCCGAGCAGGTCGGCCGGGGGCTCCCGGAGCAGGCGCTGGAAGTGCACCATGCCCAGGTAACGGCCGGTCGGGGTGGTCATCGGGGCGCGGGCCACGAAGACCTGCGCGGCCACGGCGGGGGAGAGCTGCTCCTCCCGGATCCGGGCCAGTGCCTCCGCCACCGTGGCGTCCGGGGGCAGGATCACCGGTTCGGAGGTCATCACGCTGCCGGCGGTGCCCGAGGCGTACCGCAGGAGTTGACGGACCGGGTCGGCCTCGTCCGGCTCCATCAGGTCCAACAGCACGTCCTGCTCCGGCGGGGGCAGCTCGTTGAGCAGGTCGGCCGCGTCGTCCGGGTCCATCTCCTCCAGTACGTCGGCGGCCCGTTCCCGGTCCAGCGCGGCGAGGATCTCCACCTGGTCGTGTTCGGGCAGCTCGCTGAGCACGTCGGCGAGGCGTACGTCGTCCAGCGCGGCGGCGACCTCGTTGCGCCGGGTGTCGGGCAGGTCCTGCAGGGCGTTGGCCAGGTCGGCCGGGCGCATGTCCTCCAGCACGGCCAGCAGGTTGGCGGTGCCCCGGGTGTCGGCGGCGCCGCTGAGTCCGCGTACCCGTTCCCACTGGACCTGGTGCAGGTGGCCACGTCGGGTGAGCCGGCCGGTGTGTTCACGCACGGCGACCCGGGACAGCGACCACTCCCCGTCCCGGCTGTGCTCCATCGCCACGTCCACCACCGTGCCCGGCTGGCCGGCGGGTTCGAGCTGGACCCGTCGGTCCAGCAGTTCCTGGAGCACCAGCAACTCGTTCGGGCGCTTCTCGAAGCGACGCAGGTTGAGGGTGCCGGTGCCGAGGACCACGGCGTCGGCGTCGATGGAGGTGATCCGGTTGATGGACAGGAAGATGCGCCGACGCATCGGCATCTCGGCGACCAGCCCCACCACCTCGGGTGGGCGCTGTGTCGGCCGGAGCCGGGCCACCGCGTCACGGACCCGTCCCACCAGGTCGCCGTTGGGGTCGAAGACGGCGACTCCGGCGAGTCGGGCCAGGTAGACCCGGTTCGGCGTACTCACGGGCACCAGCCTAAGCGCCTACTGTCTAACACCATGTCGACCCTGGCCTACGAGATCGTGGACGTTTTCACCGACCGCCCGTTCGCGGGCAATCCGCTGGCCGTGGTGTTCGGTGCCGAAGGGCTGGCCACCGAACAGATGCAGGCGCTGGCGCTGGAGTTCAACCTGTCGGAGACGGTGTTCGTGCTGCCTCCGACCCAGGTCGGCGCCACCTACCGGGCCCGGATCTTCACCCCCGCCGACGAGCTTCCGTTCGCCGGCCACCCCAGTGTCGGCGCGGCGGTGACCGCGAGCCGGCGCGGGATGTTCGGTGTGGGGCAGGTCACTCAGGAGTGCGGTGCCGGGGTGCTGCCGATCGAGGTCACCGCGACGGGTGCCACGTTGACCGGTGGTGTCCCCACCCTCAGCCCGGAACTCGACCCGGAGCCGCTGCTGGAGATGGTCGGCCTCGACGCGGCCGATCACACCGGTCCGGCGCCCCGGGTGGCCGGCTGCGGCCTGGAGTTCCCCTATCTGCCGGTACGCCCGGACGCGGTGGCGCGCGCCCGGTTGAACGCGGCGGCGGCGGAGCGGTACGGGCTGGACCATGTCAGCGTCTTCTCCTGGGACGTCGGTACGCAAACCGCGCACGCCCGGGTCTTCGTGCCCGGGATGGGAGTGCCGGAGGACCCGGCGACCGGTTCGGCCGCCCTCGGGCTGGGTGTCTGGCTGGTGGCCAGCGGGCTCCTGCCCGGTGAGGGCTGCTCCCGGTACGTGGTCCGGCAGGGCGCGGAAATCCGCCGGCCGTCCACACTGGCCTGCACGGTGACCGCGGCCGGCGGGGTGGCGGTCGGTGCCACCGTCTCCGGTCAGGTGATGCCGGTGGCGCGCGGTGAGATCGCCGTACCCCCCTTCATCGGCTAGGAATCCGGCCCGGCCGCGCCCCGGCGTGCGGCATGCTGTGGTATTCCGGTGCCGGGACACGGCGATGTGCCGCAAGCAGAGTCGATCATGTCATCGGCCCGGCCCGGCCCGGGCCGGGCCGGACGACGTACGGGAGGATGACGGGGTGACGGACGAGCAGGACGCCCCCGGGTCGACGCCACTGGTCGACGAGGCGATGAAGAAGGCTGCCGTCTGCTGGGTGGCGGTCGGCGACGGTCCCGCGCTGGCCCTGTGGTGCGTACCCCTGGAGGGGGCGCTTCTCGTGGTCAGCGGGCCGGGCGAGCAGTCCGCGCCGGGCCTGGCCGATGCCGGGGCGGCCCGGGTCACGCTGCGTGGCGACCACGGCGGCCGGATCGTCACCTGGCCCGCGCGGGTGACCCGGCTGGCCCCGGGCACCGAGGAGTGGCAGACGACGGCCCCGCTGGTGGCCGCGAAACGCCTGAACGCCCCCGGGTCGGCCGCCGACCTGGTCGAGCGCTGGGCGGCCGACGGTTGCGCCCTGAACCGCCTCCTGCCGGCCGGCGCACCGGACGCCGCTGGCACGCTCCCGGACACCGCCCTCGCCGAGGAGCCGCGCGGGGCCAGCGTCGTCCGGGCGACCCGCAAGCCGTTCCGCCTGCACAAGGTCCGCCGCCGCTGACCGCCCCGCCACCGGCCGGAGGCGCTGCCTCAGCGGGCCGCCGCCGGGTCGACCAGCTCGACCACCTCGCTGAGCGAGCCGATCAGCGGCCCGTCCCAGCCCTGCTCGGCGTCGAAGACCAGGTGCCCGACCAGGTCGGGGGCGGCGAGGCGCATCGCGCTCATCCCGGCCCGTTGCGCGCCGGTCAGCTCCTGGCTGCCGCCGTCGCCGACGTACAGGCAGTCCTGCGGGCGTACGTCGAGGCGGCGGCACGCCGCCAGGTAGAGCGCCGGATCGGGCTTGCAGCGACCGAACTGGACGGAGAAGACCCGCACGTCGAGCAGGGGGGCCACCGCCAGTTGCGGCAGGAAGGCGGGCAGCTCGTGGGTGCAGTCGCTGATCACTCCGGTGCGTACGCCCCGACGGCGCAACGCGGCGAGGGCGGGGACCGCCTCGTCGCGCAGTCGGGTGTCGGCACGTATCGCGCGGTGCCGGGAGGCCACTGCCGCGCGTACCGCCTCGTCGGAGGGCTGCACCCCGGCCTGACTGCACACCCAGCGCAGGGTCGCCTCGGCCGTGCCGTGCCGGCCGCTGGCCCGCTGGTAGAAGGTCCGGTCGAGTACCGCGGTGAGCGTGTCCATCGGGCAGCCGAGCAGCTCGGCGGTGGCGCGGTGGGCCGCCCCGCGTTGCACACGGCGGGTCAGCGTGCCGAAGAAGTCGAACAGCACCGCCTGGTACCTGGGCATGGGGGAGCGCCTCCGGAGGTGAGGGAGTCGGCGGCGAGGTAGCCCGATGGTAACGGAGTGCTCACGGTCAGATGTCGCGGACCTCGATCACCCGGCCGACCGGTGCCGCGTCCCCGAGCGCCGCCCGCAGGGCCCGCCGCTGCGGGTCGGCCCGGAACGCCTCCCAGCCGGCCCGCGAGGCGAACCGGATCAGATGCACCTCGGTCCACCCGTCGGTGCTGCGCAACCGGCGCTCCAGTCGACCGCCGTGCTGTTCGAGCAGGGCGAGCACGTCGTCCTCGTACCGCCGGGCCTCCTCGGGCTGGTCGAGCGGGTACTCGACGAGAGCCACCAGGAGCACCGCCGGGTCGGGCCGGCTCACCGGTCGACCCCGACGGCCCTGGCGCTGGCCGCCCAGAGCCGGGCGGCGAGCTGCGGATCAGCCGCCTTCGGCCACGGTCGGCGCAGCCGCCGGTCGGCGTAGTAGGCCCCGTTCACCAGCCGGGACGGATCCTGGTGGGCCAGCCACACCAGCGTCTCGGCGCCCTTCTGCGGGCTGCGAAACGGCAGGAGCCGCATGCCGAGGGCGACCAGCCGGCTGTCCGTGCCGATCCGGGTCCGCACCAGCCCGGGATAGAAGCAGTACGCCGGCGTGTCCGGCCAGCGCCGGGCCGCCTCGGCGGTGAACAGGATGTTGGCCTGCTTGCTGGTGCCGTACGCCCGGATCGGCCGGTAGCGGCGTAGGCCGGCGTTGAGGTCGTCGGGGTCGAGCGCTCCGCTGCGGTGCGCCCCGGAGGCGGTGGCCACCAGCCGGCCGATCCGGTCGCGCAGCAGGTGGCTGAGCAGGAACGGGGCCAGGTGGTTGGCCTGTATCGACAGCTCGAACCCGTCGATGGTGGTGACCGGCTGCAGCACGATCGCGCCAGCGTTGTTGGCGAGCACGTCGATCCGGTCGTACGCCGCCCGCAGCCGCTCGGCGAGGCCGCGTACGTCGTCCAGGACGGCGAAGTCGGCCCGGAACAGCTCGGGACGCTCGCCGCTGGCCTCACGGACCTGGTCCCCGGCGGCCTGGAGCCGGGCCGGATCGCGCCCGACCAGCACCACCTGGTCGCCCCGGCAGGCCAGGGCCTCGGCGGCGGCCAGCCCGATACCGGAGCTGGCCCCGGTCACCACCACGATCCGACGGCCAGTGAGATCTTCCACAGGTCCATTCACCCCGGTCACGGCACGAGGTTACCGTGGCGTCACAACGCCCTTTGGGATCGTTAAGTTCCCGTCTGTCATCTCTGCTGGCGTCGGCCGCCCGCCGGACGCTGGAAGGAGCGCATCCATGGCCGCTGTCGGTCGCCCCCGCCGGTCCTGCCTCGCCGTGCCCGGTTCCAGCGTGAAGATGCTCGGCAAGGCCCAGGGCCTTGCGGCCGACCAGGTCTTCCTCGACCTGGAGGACGCGGTCGCGCCGCTGGCGAAGCCGGACGCCAGGAAAAACATCGTGGCCGCGCTCAACGAGGGCGACTGGACCGGCAAGACCCGGGTGGTGCGGGTGAACGACCTGACCACCCCGTGGACCTACCGGGACGTCATCGAGGTGGTCGAGGGCGCCGGCGTCAACCTCGACTGCATCATGCTGCCGAAGGTGCAGAACGCCGCCCAGGTGCACTGGCTGGACATGACGCTGACCCAGATCGAGAAGACCCTCGGCCTCGAGGTCGGCCGGATCGGCATCGAGGCGCAGATCGAGAACGCCGCCGGCCTGGTCAACGTCGACGCCATCGCCGCCGCCTCGCCCCGGGTGGAGACCATCATCTTCGGGCCGGCCGACTTCATGGCCTCGATCAACATGAAGTCCCTGGTCGTCGGCGCGCTGATCCCGGACTACCCGGGTGACCCGTACCACTACATCCTGATGCGCATCCTGATGGCCGCCCGGATGCACGACAAGCAGGCCATCGACGGGCCGTTCCTGCAGATCCGCGACGTGGACGCGTTCCGCGAGGTGGCCCGGCGCTCGGCCGCGCTGGGCTTCGACGGCAAGTGGGTGCTGCACCCGGGCCAGATCGACGCCGCCAACGAGGTCTACTCGCCGGCCCAGGCCGACTACGACCACGCCGAGCTGATCCTCGACGCCTACGACCACTACACCTCCGAGGCGGGCGGGAAACTCGGCGCCGTGATGCTCGGCGACGAGATGATCGACGAGGCGTCCCGGAAGATGGCGCTGGTGATCGCCGCCAAGGGCCGCGCCGCCGGGATGACCCGCACCTCGCGCTTCACCCCGCCCGCCGGCTGACCCGCGCGTGCCGCCCCGGGGCCGACCCGGAGCGGCACGTGGCCGGTCAGTAGCTGGTCGAGTCGAAGCTGGACGAGTCCTGGTTCGCCGCCCAGATGATGAACACCACGATGGCGATCGTCGCCAGCAGTGCGATCACGGTGGCGATCCAGCCCACGATGACGCCGGCCAGGGCGAATCCGTCGCCGGCCTCGCCCCGCTCCCGGATCTGCCGGCGGGCGACGTGCCCGAGGATCGCGCCGACCAGGCCGATCCAGCCGCCGAGACCGTAGCCGCAGAGGCCGAGCGCACCGATGATCGACACGACCATCGCGGCGATGGCCAGGCCGTTGTTCTGCGGTGCCGGCGGGTAGCCGTACCCCGGATAGCCGGCGGCGGGCGGGTAGCCCGGCGTCGGGTACGCATCGGCGGGTGCGGCCTGCGGCGGCACCGCGTACGGGTCGGCGGGTGCGGCCTGCGGCGGCACCCCGTACGGGTCCTTGGCTACCGGCAGGCTCGGGTCGCCGGTCGGCTGGGTCGGGACCGGCTGGCCGACCGGCTGGGTGGGGTCGCCGGTCGGGTTGCTCCAGCCGTCGGCCGGTGGGGGATATGTCATCAGGTCTTCTCCGTCGCGTGTGGGTGCGCCGTCAGGGTAGTCAGCGCCAGGTAATTCGGTCAGCCCGTGGTGCCGCGTTGCCCGGATCGTCCGCAGCGGGCAGGATCGCGGCATGGTCATCGACGCGCGCGGCAGCGACCGGTCCGGCAGCAGATCGAGGCGGGACGTGAGCCGTCCAGGATTGGCGCGACGGACCCGCGCGGTGGGCGCCAGCGGCGTACCCGGCCCGGACGAGCCGGTGCCGTTGCCGGAGCCGGTGACGATGCGGCTCGACGGCCGGGTCGCCCTGGTCACCGGGGCGGGCAGCGCGGACGGGATCGGCTACGCGACGGCCCGCCGGTTGGCCGACCTGGGGGCCCGGGTGGCGATCGTCTCCACCACCCGGCGGATCCACGAGCGGGCCGGTGAACTCGGGGTGACCGGGTTCGTGGCCGACCTCACCGACGAGTCGGAGGTGGGCGCGCTGGCCGACGCGGTCACCGAGCAGCTCGGCGACGTCGAGGTGCTGGTGAACAACGCCGGCCTGGCCAGCCGGGCCAGCCCGGAGGTGCTGCGCCCGGTGGCGCAGCTCAGCTACGACGAGTGGCGCGGCGAGATCGACCGGAACCTGACCACCGCGTTCCTGTGCAGCCGCGCCTTCATCGGCGGCATGGCCGAGCGGGGGTGGGGGCGAATCGTCAACCTGGCGGCGACCGCGGGGCCGGTCAACGCCCTGCCCACCGAGGCGGCGTACGCGGCGGCGAAGGCCGGTGTGGTCGGGTTGACCCGGGCACTGGCCATGGAGATGATCGCCGACGGGGTGACCGTGAACTCGGTGGCTCCGGGCACGATCCACACCGCGGCGTCCACCGTCGCCGAACTCAAGCAGGGGATGGGTACCCCGGTGGGCCGACCCGGTACGCCGGACGAGGTGGCCGCGGCGATCGCCTTCCTCTGCTCGCCGGCGGCCTCGTACATCACCGGGCAGATGCTGGTGGTGGACGGCGGCAACAGCGTCCGGGAGGCCCAGTTCCGCTGACCGACCTCAGTAGGTGGTCTCGCCGTGTGAACCGGCCCAGATCAGGAAGGCCAACCAGCCGCAGCAGGCCAGCAGGCCGAGCACGGTGAAGGCGTAACTGAGCACCAGTCCCCAGGTGGCGAGCTGGTCACCCGCTTCGCCGGTCCGTCTGATCTGCCGTTTGGCCAGGTGTCCCAGGACGATCCCGGCGGGGGCGAAGACGAACGCGAAGACCAGCGACAGGATCGCCATGACGTTCGGTCCGCCGTCGCCCGACGGCGGTCCGTACTGCCCGTACGGGCCCTGCGGCGGATACTGCGGCTGCCCGCCGGGTCGCTCGTACGGCGACGGCTCGCCGGCCCCCTCATGGGGGTAGAGCGCCGGCTCGCCGGGCCGCTCGTACGGCGACGGTGGCTGTTCGGGCTGCTGTCCCCAGCGCGGCTGCCCCGGCTCGTCGGACGGTGGCTGGTTCATCATCGTCACCCTTCCGCCGCAGGTCGGTGCCGTTCTCTCTTGCGGACGCTACCCGCAGCGGTGAACCTTTTCACAGCGGTTGGGCGACTGGTCACCTTGGCGGGCCAGCGGCGGGGGCCGATACTGACCGAGCGTTCAGTTACCCATGAGTAATGCGCCGACCCCGGAGGCTGAGATGGCCCGACTCGCCCAGACGCCCGGCCTGACCGACGTGCAGCGGTCGATCCTGGAAACCGTCCGGGAGTTCGCCGACAAAGAGATCATCCCGCACGCGCAGCGGCTGGAGCACGCCGACGAGTACCCCACCGACATCCTCGACGGGATGCGCGAGATGGGCCTGTTCGGCCTCACCATCGACGAGGAGTACGGCGGGCTCGGCGAGTCCCTGCTGACCTACGCCCTGGTCGTCGAGGAGTTGTCGCGCGGCTGGATGTCGATCTCCGGCATCGTCAACACCCACTTCATCGTGGCGTACCTGATCTCCCAGCACGGCTCGGCCGAGCAGAAGGCCCGGCTGCTGCCGACGATGGCCACCGGCGAGGTGCGCGGCGCCTTCTCCATGTCGGAGCCGGAGTGCGGCTCCGACGTCTCGGCGATCAAGTCGAAGGCGGTCCGCGACGGCGACAACTACGTCCTCGACGGTCAGAAGATGTGGCTGACCAACGGGGCGTACTCGTCGGTGGTGGCCACCCTGGTCAAGACCGACACCGGGGCCGACTCCGTCTACGGCAACATGAGCACCTTCCTGCTGGAGAAGGAGCCCGGCTTCGGCGAGACCGCCCCCGGCCTGACCATCCCCGGCAAAATCGACAAGATGGGCTACAAGGGCGTCGAGACCACCGAGATGGTCCTCGACGGGGTGACGGTGCCCGCTTCCGCCGTGCTCGGCGGCGAGGAGAAGGTCGGTCGCGGCTTCTATCAGATGATGGACGGAATCGAGGTCGGTCGGGTCAACGTGGCCGCCCGCGCCTGCGGCATCTCGCTGCGCGCCTTCGAACTGGCCGTCGCGTACGCGCAAGCGCGCCGCACCTTCGGCCAGCCGCTCGCCAAGCACCAGGCCGTCGCGTTCAAGCTCGCCGAGATGGGTACGAAGATCGAGGCGGCGCACGCCCTGATGGTCAACGCCGCCCGGCTCAAAGACGCCGGCCAGCGCAACGACGTCGAGGCCGGCATGGCGAAGCTGCTCGCCTCCGAGTACTGCGCCGAGGTCGTCCAGGAGGCGTTCCGCATCCACGGCGGCTACGGCTACTCCAAGGAGTACGAGATCGAGCGGCTGATGCGGGAAGCTCCGTTCCTGCTGATCGGCGAGGGCACCTCGGAGATCCAGAAGACCATCATCTCCCGGGGCCTGCTCAAGGAGTACAAGCTCTGACCGCTGCGGGTCACCCGCCGGTCGGCTCCGGCGCGCTCACCGGCAGCCCCACGCCGAACGCCGCCGGCCGGGAGCGGAAGTGCTCGATCGCGGCGATGAGCCGCTGTTCGGACACCGCCGCGTCCCGGCCCCCCACCACCGGATCCGGTTCCCCCGGCGGCCAGTCCGTGGGCCGCAGCCACACC
>NZ_SMJY01000198.1:0-11309 GCF_004348355.1 Micromonospora sp. KC721
TCCGACATCAGGACATGTTTGGTCGGATGGATGACCCAGGCGGGCGGGCGGCACCCGTACGATCAGCCGTCTCGATGATCGTCGAAGGGAGCCGCCGTGCTGTCTGGTGGCGGGCCACGTGTCCGGCGGCCCAAGGTGGTCGTGGTAGCGGCCACCTCCGCGTTGGTCGCCGCCGGAGTATGGGTTGCCCCACCCGCGTCTGCCGCGTCTGCCCACCATGTCGTGGTTGGCGGCAGCGGGGACGTCTGCACCCAGGCGCAACCGTGCGGCAGGATCGCCAAGGCGCTGGACATCGCCGGCAGCGGTGACCGCATCATCGTCGGACCGGGTACCTATGTCGAGAATCTCGACGTGCCGCCCGGTCTGACGCTGACCATCGCCGGTGCGGGCAGCGGGGCCACGGTGATCAACGGGAACCGGGCCGGCAGGGTCGTTTTCGTGCCGAGCACCTCGAACGTCACGCTGACCGGAATGGGCCTGACCAACGGGTTGGCCATCGGTGGCGGAGCGGTCGAGAACCATGGCACCGTCCGGCTGGAGCGCGTCAACGTCGGCTTCAGCAGTGCGCAGGCCGGTGGCGGCGTCGTCAACGGCGGCACCATGACCATCGCCGACAGCTCGATCCTGTTCAACACCGCCCAATCCTTCGGCGGCGGCATCTACAACGCCGCCAACCTCATCGTCCTGCGCTCCACCATCGCCGGAAACTCGGTCACCAACACGGGTGACCTGGGAGGTGGCGGTGCGATCGCCAGCTACGGCCGGGTCGAGTTGCACGACTCCACCCTCAGCGGCAACACGGCGGCCGGCGGGCACGGGGCAGCAGTCCTGTTGCCCGGGGTGTTGTCGAGCCCTCCGAGGTTCAACGGAGCCCACAACACGATCGTGAACAACAGCGGGACCGCGTTCGAGGCATACGGTACGGAGCCCCTGGTCACGCTCGCCGCCAGCATCCTGGGCGGACACAGCAGCAACTGCCACAACACCCCCTTCCATGGTCGTTACAACCTGATGGACAATGCCAGCTCGTGCGGGCCGGACCCGGCGAACGGCGACGTGATCGGCGACCCACAGGTGGGCGGACTGGCGGACAACGGCGGCCCGACCCCGACCAGAGCGCTGGCCGGGACCAGCCCGGCGCGCAACACCGTACCGGCCGGGTCCGGGCTGTGCGGCGGCACCGACCAGCGGGGTGCCACCCGACTGTTCCTCTACGCCGACTCTTGCGACATCGGCGCCTACCAGTACGCCGCGCCCCCGCCGAAGGTGAATCTGGACCCTGCCGGCGGGGTCCACTTCGGTGACCAGAGCCTCGGGTCGAGCACCACCCGCGTGGTGACCGTGCGCAACACCGGCGGTCGGCCGCTCGGCCTCGCCCGGATCAGCGTCGCCGGCACCGGCTTCGCCCTGGCCTCGACCACCTGCCAGGCGGCGGGCGCCGCCGTGCCGCTGCCCCCCGGGGCCGACTGCACGATCAGTGTCTCGTTCACCCCGGCCGCCGTCGGGGCCCAGCAGGGCACGCTGACGCTGGCCGACAACGACGGCGACACCCAGGATCCGGTCGGCGCCACGCAGACCGTGCCACTGAGCGGCACCGGTCGGGGGGCCGTCCCGGTGGCCACCACACCGCCGAGCAGCACCGGATCCACCAGGGTCGGCGGCGTGCTGACCGTGCAGCCGGGCAGCTGGACCGGCGATCCCACGTCGTACGCGTACCAGTGGCAGCGCTGCACCAGCCAGGGCACCGGATGCACGGCGATCGGCGGCGCCACCGCCACGACGTACCAGCTCACCGGCACGGATGTGGGCTCCCGAGTGCGGGTGCAGGTCATCGCGTCGAATACCCACGGTGCTGGGGTTCCCGCCACGTCCCGGGCCACCGGCGTGGTGTTTCGACCATCCCGCCCGATCCGCGGCGTGCTCACCCGGTGACCGGCAGTTGGCTGTCGGGGCGCCCAGGTGGTCGTCCGGGCAGATCGAGCTAGCGTGCCCAGGTCCAGGCGTACCCGTCGTCCTCGCACTCGACGGCGGCGTCGCAGAGATCCAGCGGGCGGAACGTGTCGACCATGACGGCCAGTTCGTCGAAGAAGTCGACCCCGATGGCCCGTTCCGCCGCGCCCGGCTGCGGCCCGTGGGTGAAGCCGGACGGGTGCAGTGAGATGGAGCCCTGCCCGATGCCGGAGCCGCGGCGGGCCTCGTAGTTGCCGCCGGTGTAGAAGAGCACCTCGTCGGAGTCGACGTTGTGGTGGTGGTACGGCACCGGGATGGCGTCCGGGTGGTAGTCCACCTTGCGTGGCACGAACGAGCAGATGACGAAGTTCGGGCCCTGGAAGGTCTGGTGCACCGGTGGCGGCTGGTGGATCCGGCCGGTGATCGGCTCGAAGTCGTGGATGGAGAACGCCCACGGGTACAGGTGCCCGTCCCAGCCGACCACGTCGAAGGGGTGGTGGGCGTACACGTGTCTCGTCCAACCGCGACGGTGGCGGACCAGCACCTCGACGTCGGTGTCGTCGACCAGCAGCGGCGCCTGCGGGCCACGGATGTCCCGCTCGCAGTAGGGCGAGTGCTCCAGGAACTGGCCGCGTACCGAGAGGTAGCGCTTGGGTGGGCCGATGTGCCCGGTCGCCTCGATCACGAGCAGCCTCGTGGGGGCGTCGCCGGTGGGGACGAGCCGGTGCACGGTCGAGGTCGGGATGATCACGTAGTCGCCGGCGACCGCGTCCAGCACGCCGAAGGTGGACTCCACCCGCAGGGTGCCGGCCTCGACGTAGAGGCACTCGTCACCGGTGGCGTTGCGGTAGAGCGGGGACGGCCGGTCGGCCAGCACGTACGCGATCCGTACGTCGTCGTTGGCGAGCAGGTGACGGCGGCCCAGGACCGGGTCGGCACCGGCGCCGTCGAGCTGGTGGGTGCGCAGGTGGCGCGGCTTGAGCGGCAGGTTGGGCACCCGGGTGACGGCCGGTGGGGTGAACTCCTCGGCGGCGACGAGCGCGGTCGGCGCGTGCCGGTGGTAGAGCAGGGACGAGTCGGAGGAGAACCCCTCCTGGCCCATCAGCTCCTCGGTGTAGAGGCGGCCGTCGGGTTGGCGGAACTGGGTGTGCCGCTTGCGGGGCACCTCGCCGACGCTGCGGTAGTACGGCATGTGGCCTCCCGATCCCGTCCCGTCGCCGTTCCGGGTGCGCCGACGACCACCCGGTGGCGTCCGATAATCGGACGCTGTTGTCCGTTCCTTGACAGCGTCCCGTAGATTCTTGTGTCGTGTCAACGCAGGTGCCCCGCCTCCTCGCCGGCCTGGTCGACGACGCCGCGGTCTTCCCGCCCGGCAGTGCGTCCCTGCCCGACGCGGCCCTGACCCATCGCACCCACCGCGACTCGTGGTACGCCGACCTGGTCGGCCCGCTGCTGGTGCCCGCCTCTGCGGTCGCCGCCGGTGAGTTGAGCGGCCTGGTCAGCGACGGCTTCGTCGTCGGGCTGATCGGCGACACCGGCATCGAACGGTTGCCCTTCGCGCTGTCGTTCCTGCCGCCCGACGGCATCACCGCGCGACAGGTGGAGGTGGCGGTCGCCAGGCGTGGGGAGGACCCGCAACCAGGCCTGGCCGCGCTGCTCGCGCTCGCCGAAGGGCTGGCCGGCGTCGACGTCTACGCCGAGATCCCGCTGAGCTTCGGGCTGATGGGGGCGCTCGACACGCTCGCCGGGGCGCGGGCCGCCGGGCTGCCGGTCGCCGCGAAGTTCCGCACCGGCGGGCTCGCCGCCGAACTCTTCCCCACCCCGGCCGAACTGGCCGCGGTGATCTGCGCCTGCCGCGACCGCGACCTGCCGTTCAAGCTGACCGCCGGGCTGCACCACGCGCTACGCCACCTCGACCCGGAGACCGGCTTCACTCACCACGGCTTCGGCAACGTGCTGGCCGCCACCCTCGCCGCGGCCGAGGGCGCCGACCTGGCGACGGTCGCCGTCCTGCTCACCACGGCCGACCCACGGCCGCTGGTCGAGGCGGCCCGGGCCCGGCGCGACGACGCGCGTCCGCTCTGGGTCGGCTTCGGCTCGTGCAGCATCCTGGAACCACTGACCGATCTGATCCGGCTGGGGCTGGTGAACGGGGGAGACGAGGAATGAGCGAGCGTGGCGAGCGAGTCGGCAGGCTCAGCGCGGTGGTGCCTCATGACGGCACGGAGCGCAGCGGAGTGCCGGCATGAGCGAGCGTGGCGAGCGAGTCGGCAGGCTCAGCGCGGTGGTGCCTCATGACGGCACGGAGCGCAGCGGAGTGCCGGCATGAGCTGGGTGACGGGCGCGGACGGCTCGCCGTACGGGGTGACCAACCTGCCGTACGGGGTGTTCCGGCACGGCGGGCGGGAACCGCGCATCGGCGTACGGATCGCCGATCTCGTGCTCGACCTGGCCGGCGCCGAGGCCGCCGGGCTGGTGCTCGCCGCCGGCGCCCTGGGCCGGCCCACGCTCAACGACTTCATGGCGCTGGGCCGCCCCCAGTGGACGTCGGTACGGCAACGGATCGTCGCACTGCTCACCGACCCCGCGCACCGTGCGGCGGTGGAGCCGTTGCTGGTCCCGCTCGACGAGGTGGAGCTGCTGCTGCCCATCGAGGTCGCTGACTACGTCGACTTCTACTCCTCCGAGCACCACGCCTCGAACGTCGGCCAGATCTTCCGGCCCGGCCAGCCGGCGCTGCTGCCGAACTGGAAGCACCTGCCGATCGGCTACCACGGCCGGGCCGGCACGGTGGTCGTCTCCGGTACCCCGATCGTCCGCCCCACCGGGCAGCGCGCCACCGGGCAGGGCCCGACGGTCGGCCCCTGCGTCCGCCTGGACATCGAGGCCGAGGTGGGTTTCGTGGTCGGCGTACCGAGCGCCCTGGGCACCCGGGTGGCCACCGCCGAACTCGCCGACCACGTCTTCGGTGTGGTGCTGGTCAACGACTGGTCCGCCCGGGACATCCAGGCATGGGAGTACCAGCCCCTCGGGCCGTTCCTCGGCAAGTCCTTCGCCACCTCGGTCTCGGCCTGGGTGACGCCGCTGGACGCGCTCGCCGACGCGTTCGTGCCGGCCCCCGACCAGGACCCGCCCGTGCAGGAGTACCTGCGCGACATCCCCCATCTCGGCCTCGACCTGCGGTTGTCGGTGGAGTGGAACGGTGAGCGGGTGGCCGAGCCGCCCTTCGCCGCCATGTACTGGACGCCGGCCCAGCAACTCGCCCACCTCACCGTCAACGGCGCGTCGCTGCGTACCGGCGACCTGTACGCCTCCGGCACCGTCTCCGGGCCGCAACGTCACCAGGTCGGGTCGTTCCTGGAACTGACCTGGGGCGGCACCGAGCCGGTCACGGTCGGCGGTGAGACCCGCACGTTCCTGGCGGACGGCGACACGGTCACCATCCGGGCCGCCGCTCCCGGGCCGGACGGCACCACCATCGCCCTGGGCGAGGTGACCGGGCGGATCCTGCCGGCCCGCTGACGGTCCTTCCCGCACGGTCGCACCCGCTGTCCGACCGGCGGTCGCTCCTGCCGCGTTTGATCCACCGGATTCCCGTCGTCAGTCGCGCCACGCCACCCGCTGGTGGCGTGGCCGTCGGTCGGCGTGGCACATCGCAGCGGACAGGAGGTACGAGCATGAACGATCTCGCGGGCGCCGTCTGGCGTACCAGCAGCCGTTCCAACGACCAGGGGCTCTGCGTGGAGGTGGCGGACAACCTCGCGCGCACCCGCGGTCTGATCGGGATCCGGGATTCCAAGGACCCGGACGGGCCGGCGCTCGTCGTCGGCCCGCCGGGCTGGACGGCCTTCGTCGAGGCGATCCGCCTCGGCGGTTTCCGCCCCTGAGCAGGGTACGGGGAGATCGCGCCGGTGCCCGTCCGGGCACCGGCGACGGAAATTCCGCCGCCCGACTCCCGCGCGGGGCACACCCACCGTACGGTGGACGACACGGGAGGTGCTGCCCATGTCGACGGTCACGGTCACCGAGTTCATCGAGGCGCCGGCCGTCGATGTCTGGGCTTGTCTGGTCGACCTGCCGGCCCGGGCGGGCTGGCTGCGCACGGTCGGCGGTGTGGAGCCGCTGACCTCGGAGGGGTTCGGCCCGGGCACCGCCTGGCGGGAGATTCGCACCCGCCCGGACGGGGGCGAGCAGGCGGAGGAGTTCGTGGTACGCGAGGCCGAGCCCCCGCACCGGCTCGTGCTCGGCTCGCCGGGCATCGGGGTGGACTACCGGATCACCTGGACGCTGCGCACCATCCGTCGGCGTGGGCGGGGCTGCACGGCGGTCACCGTGGAGCACGAGGCGGTGCCGGCTGCGCCGTACGGCCGGGTGATGGCGCTGCTCTTCGGCGGGCTGGCCGCCCGGGTGGTCGAAGGGGCGATCCGTCGCGACCTCGCCGAGCTGGCCGCCGCCGTCACCGCCGACGACGCGGCGGCAGCCTGAGCACCGCCGCGTGATCGACTCCGTTTGCGCCGGGTTGTGCTCTCCGGCATCGGCGACACCGCGATGTGGCGCAGGCGGAGTCGATCATGGACAGGGCGCACCCGCGACCTGACCGGTCTGCGCGGCGGGAGCCTGGGTAGGGTGCCGGGCGGAGGTGCGCATGGGTGTCCCGAAGGGCCGGCGACGGATCGTGGCCGCCGTGGCGGTGCTGCTCGGCGTCGCGGCGACCGCCGGCATCGGCTATCGCGTGCTCGCACCCGCCGAGGTGGTCACCCCCGCCCGCGGCGACCTGTCGCCGCTGGTCACACCCGAAATCGGGGTGGTCGGGCGGCTGCCCGTCGCGCCGCTGGTCGTCGAGGGTCGACTCCGGGTGTACGCGGCCCAACGCCAGGTCTACGCCGACCAGCCCGCCGACCGGCGGTACCGGGTCACCCCGTTCTGGTCGTACCGGCGGTGGCCGGCGCAGCTCAACGCGATGCTGGCCAGCGACGCGACGGTGGTCACCCGCTGGTCGGACGGGAAACTGGTCGCGCTGGACGGGCGTACCGGAAAGGTGGCCTGGCGGGCCGACGGGCCACCGCCCGGCGCGGGGTTCACCGCCCGACGCACCGGGGCGGCCGTGGTCTGGGATCCGCGTGGTCTCTTCACGGCGACCGGATCGGACGGCCGGACCGTGCTGGTCGCCGCCGGTGCGGGGCAACTGCGCGGATACGCCGTCGCGGACGGCCGCGAACTGTGGCGGGCCGGCGGAGACGCCGGCTGCCGCGCCGCCCTCGGGACCACCGCCGCCGGGCGGGTGCTCACCCTCGACTCCTGCGCGGCGCCGGCCACGGTGGAGTTCCGCGACGTGTCGACCGGCGCCGTGCTGACCCGGTGGCGTCCCCCGGACGCCGGGGCCGAGTCGACCGTGACGCCGGTGGGCTGCCTGACCCCGCGCTCGGAGTGCCGGGGGCTGCGCACTGCCGGCTTGGGCGACGGGGCCGGCCGGGGCTGGCTGGTCGGGGCCGGTGAACCGGTCGCCGCGCCCACCCTGGACGCCGGAGGCCGGGCGCTCGTCGGTGAGCTCGTGGTCGGCAGCGACGGTCCGGTGCTGAAGGGTTGGGAGGCGCGTACCGGCAAGCGACGCTGGCAGCGCGGTGACCTCGGGCCGGTGCGGGTGCTGGCGGTCACGCCCGGCCGGGTGTACGTGCTCACCGAGGAGCGGGACCTGGTCACCCTGGATCCGACGACCGGGGCGCAGCGGTCCCGGTTCCCGCTCACCGTCGGCCGGGACGGAACATCCTGGGAGCCCGGCCTGGCGTACGCGGCGGACGGGTACCTGGCGGTGGAGCGGCTGCGGGAGCGGGCCGGACCGGACGACGACGACCAGGCGTACTTCCTGATGTCCGAGCCGGTGGTGCTCGCCGCCACCTGACTTGCCGATAAAACGGACATTAGCCTCTATAGTCACTCTTGTGCGTGTATTGCCAGTCCTGCTTGGTCCGCTGTTGCTCCTCGGTGGAGCGCCTCCGCTCGACGCGGTGGCCGCTCCGCGCGTCAGGGCGCTCTCCCTGGTCGAGGGGCTCGGCATCGCCGTCCCGGCGACGGTGAACCTGGGCACCGGTTTTGTCGGCGGTACCCTCGCCGGTCCGCTCGGCACCGTCGAGGTCACCGACTTCCGTGGCCCGCTCAACCCGAACGTCTGGGTCGTCACGGTCACCGCCACCGCCTTCGTGGCCGGCGCGGGTGGCGCGCAGCGGACCATTGCCAACGGGCGGGTCTCCTACTGGTCCGGGCCGGTGGTGCGGGCGAACGGGGGCGGGGTGCTGGTGCCGGGGCAGCCGAGCCAGGCGCAGGCGGTCACACTCGGTGTGCCCCGCGAGGCGTTCCGCAAGGCCACGGGCAACGGCAACAACACGGTGTCCTGGGTGCCGTCGGTGCGGATCGCCATCCCGCCCGACGTGATCGCCGGCACCTATCGCGGCACCATCACCCACTCTGTCGCCTGACGGGTTATTTGTCCACATTTGATCTCTTGGTGGCGTTGTGTCATCTAACGTCACGGGCATGAGGAAGCCACTCTTTACCTTGATCGCCGCCGGGGCCGCCGTGGTGGCCCTGGCCTCGCCCGCCGCCGCCGCGCCGACAGGCGACACCGTCGTCACGTTCACCGTCGCCACGGCGAATCTGAACATCAGTGTCCCGGCGGCGGTGAACCTCGGCTCCGCCTTCGCCGGCAACACGATCACCGGTGAACTCGGCAACGTCACCGTGACCGACAGCCGCGCCGCGCTCAACGCCACCTGGACGGCCACCGTCAACGCCGGCGCCTTCACCACCGGCAGCGGCAGTCCGGAGGAGACCATCACCCCGAACCTGATCGAGTACTGGTCCGGCCCGGCCCTGGGCACCACCGGCACCGGCACCTTCGTTCCCGGCCAGCCCAGCCAGTCCGACGCCGTCACGCTGAACCAGGTGCGCGTCGCGTTCTCCAAGACCTCCGGCAGCGGTAACAACTCCGCCACCTGGGCACCGGACATCCGGATCAGCATCCCGACCACCGCGGTCGGTGGCACCTACTCGGGGGTGATCACCCATTCGGTGGCGTGACCCGGCGTACGCCCTGGCCCTGGCCCTGACCGTCCTGGTCACGGCCGGGGCGCCGGCGTACGCCACAGAACCCGTGAACGGCCGGCCCGGCGTGCTCACCGATCCCGGCCGGCCGGAGACCGACCTGCCGGAGGTGGGCGGCGAGCACGACCGCTCCCACCGCCCGCACCGACCCAGCGCGTCGCCGAGCCCGGACGGCCCGTCCACGTCGGTGGGGATCCGGCTGCTGGACGCCCCGGTGAACCGGCGCGACGACACGCGGGCGCACAAGTACATCGTGGACCACCTCCACCCTGGCACGACGATCAGGCGACGGGTGGTCGTGAAGAACCCCTCCAAGATCCCCCGCGACGTCGCCCTCTACGCGGCCGCCGCCGACGTGACCGGCGACGGCTTCGTTTTCGCGCCCGACCGCACCGAGAACGAGCTGAGCAGCTGGATCAAGGTCACCCCGGACAAGGTGCGGCTCGACCCGGACCAGGAGACCGAGGCGCTGGTGACCATCGAGGTGCCGGAGAAAGCGGAGGCCGGCGAACGGTACGCGGTGGTCTGGGCGGAGGTGTCCGGCGTCGACGAGGCCAACATCCGCAACATCGGCCGGGCCGGCATCCGGGTCTACCTCTCGGTCGGCCCCGGCGGGGAGCCGGTCTCCGGCTTCGAGATGGGGCCGCTCACCGGTGGCCGCAGTCCGGAAGGCGACCCGTACGTCACCGTCGAGGTGCGCAACACCGGCCGGCGCGCCCTGGACCTGGCCGGCGAGCTGTGGCTCACCGACGGGCCGGGCGGGCTCTCGGCCGGGCCGGTCAAGGCGGAGGCCAGGACGCTCCCGCTCGGCGGCACCGCCGTGGTCCCGGTGCAGCTGGACCGGCGACTGCCGGACGGCCCGTGGGCGGCGAAACTGGACCTGGCCAGCGGCTGGACCAAACGAACGGCCACCAACCTGGTCAGCTTCGGCCCGGTGCCGGCGGCCGCCGCCACCGAGAACGACGACCGCACCGACCGGGTGCTCACCGGCGGCCTGGTCACCTCGGGGCTCGTGCTGGCCCTCTTCGCGGCGTACGCCTACCGCCGCCGGGCCCGCTTCCGGCAGCCGGTGCCCGCAGCCTGAACGCCGGTCCGCCCGCTCACGGGCGGACCGGCGGGACCGGTCACGCCAGCGCCGACCCGGCGACGGCCAGGAAGGCGTCGTTCTCGGCCGGGGTGCCGATGGTGACCCGTACCCCGTCGCCGGCGAACGGGCGGACGATCACGCCGCGCGCCTCGCAGGCCCGGCCGAACTCCACCGCCCGCTCGCCCAGCGGCAGCCAGACGAAGTTGGCCTGGCTGGACGGCACATCCGGGAGCAGCTTGCACAGCGCCTCGGTGACCCGGTCCCGCTCGGCCACGACCAGCGCGCAGCGCCGCCGCATCTCGTCGGCCTGGGTCAACGCGGCCAGCGCGCCGGCCTGGGCGGCCAGGCTGGTGGAAAAGGGGGTGACCACCTTGCGGACGGCGGCGGCCACCCCCGGGCTGGCGGCCATCCAGCCGATCCGCAACCCGGCCAGGCCCCACGCCTTGGACAGCGTGCGCAGCACCACCACGTTCGGCCGGTCCAGGTAGGTCAGGCCGTCGGGCACCGCCGGATCGGTGACGAACTCGCGGTACGCCTCGTCGAGCACGACGAGCACGTCCTCGCCGACCGTGTCCAGGAAACGGTCCAGTTCGGCCTTGCGTACCGCCGTGCCGGTGGGGTTGTTCGGGTTGCAGACCAGCACCATCCGGGTCCGGTCGGTCACCGCCGCGGCCATCGCCGCCAGGTCGTGACCGTGCCCGACGTCGTTGGGCACCCGTACGCTCGCCGCGCCGCTGGTCGCCGCGATGATCGGGTACGCCTCGAACGAGCGCCACGAGTAGAGCAGTTCGTCGCCGGGCAGGCAGGTGGCCCGGACCAGGTGCTCGGCCAGCGCCACCGATCCGCAGCCGGTGGCGATCCGTTCGGCGCCCACGCCGTACCGCTCGGCGAGCGCCCCACGCAGGGCCACCACGCCCATGTCCGGGTAGCGGTGCGAACCGGCGACCGCCTCGGTGACCGCCTCCACCACACCGGGCAGCGGCCCGTACGGCACCTCGTTGCTGGCCAGCTTGATCGCCTCGGCCAGGCCCAGCTCACGGGCCAGATCGGCCGGGCTGCGGCCGGGCACGTAGCTGGGCAGCGCGTCGAGGTCGGCGCGGGTCAGCCGCAGCGCGGGCTGGTGACGTCCGGTGTCGGTCATGGGGTGTCTCCCGGGGGGTCGGCACGGTCGGTC
>NZ_SMJY01000199.1:0-10809 GCF_004348355.1 Micromonospora sp. KC721
GCACCCACCCTAAGCTGCAAGATCAGCTTGGAAAAGGCTCATAGGATTCGATTCGTCGCCTTACTTATCCTTGCTCGCAAGCCCACCCACCGTTCAAGAGGGAGTCTCATGCGAATCAAGGGTCTGCTCGTCTCCGCATCGATCGGGGCAGCGATGGTCGTTGCTGCGGCGCCACCCGCGTCCGCGGCGACGGGGTACGACCGTTGCCCGAACTTCAGGATGTGCGTGTTCACCGGCCCGAATGGGTCGGGCGCCATTGCGTATTTCTCGACCGGTGACGGCAACCTTGGGGACAGTTCGGGTCCGGTCGGAATGAACAACGACATCGAAAGCATCTGGAATCGAAGTGGACACACCTGGGAGCTCTTCGACGGTGTCGGGTTCTCCGGAACCAGGTGGGTGTCCAGGCCGTACGTCGGCCCCAACAACGTGATTCCTGCTGCTGCCAACAAGGTCTCCTCACTTCGCGACACCTGAGCTGCGCCAAAATCGGGCGCTGCCGCATCCGGATCGGAAGGTCTACCAGACCTTGCCTGAGTTCGTCCGGACGAACGGCACCAAGCAGATCGCGGAGCAGCGGTTGACACTCCTGCGTTTCGTCGCAACCGGCTATGCCGAAGGTGCGTTTCCGCGGGAACTGGCCGAGCTAACGGGTCGCAGTCACTCAGTGGTGCGACCCGCGCTGACCAGGCCGGGGTCCGTGGCGCGGTCCAGGCCGGTCCAGGATCTGGGCCCGCGCCGACCCTTGAGCCCGGCTGCGACATCATCGAAGCGTCGCTTGGTGGCGGGCTCACGGCATCGGGCAGGCGCTCGTGCACGAGAGAGATTACTAGGGCCTGTGTCGAAGTCGGTGCCGGGGCTTGAGTTGGCGTGAGGGTCTCCGCGTGTCGGAGATCGGAAATGGGTGAGGTCTCCGATGGTTCAGCGACGAAGCAGAACCTGAAACCGGAGACCCTCGTGGACACCCTAACGACCTCGTGCATGGTTGCGAGTCCTTGAGCATCGATGATCGTTGTTCGCGTCATGGTGGGTGCTGCGATCATGACCAATCGGCGTTTGACGGGCCTGTCCCGCTCAGTGATTGAGGGCCTGGTCAGCGAGTTGAGGCCGCGGTGGCAGGCACGGCACCGTGACCGGCTCGCCTCGCGGGTCCGCCGTCGCGGGATCGGAGCAGGTGCCAAGCACCGGTTCGGGTTCGTGGATCGGCTGCTGGCCACGCTGGTCCATCTCCGGCACGGGCTCACCCACGACGTGATCGCGGCCTGGTTCGGGGTGCATCGCTCGACGATCAGCCGCAGCATCGCCGAGATCAGACCTCTGCTGGCCGAACGCGGCTGCCGGGTACGTGACGGCGTCCGGCTCCGGACCCTCTGCGACGTGGTGGCCCACCTTGAGTACCACCCGCAGGCGTTGATGGACGCCACCGAGGTACGGGTACGCCGGCCGGCCGCCGGTCGAGCGGGCCGGGACCGGTTCGTCTCCGGCAAGGCCCGACTGAACACGATGAAGGCCCTGGTGATCTGCGATCCGCTCGGCCGGCTGCTGTTCTGCGGCGAGACCCGCCCCGGCTCGATGCACGACGTCACCCAGGCCCGCACCGCCGGACTGGTCGACCTTCTCCTGAACGCGCCATTGGGCGTGCAGATCCTCGCTGACGCCGGCTACCAGGGCTTGGGCACCGACACAGGCGGCGCGGTCATCACCCCCAGACCCAAGCCACGCAAGCGTCAAACCTCCCTGCCACCGAGTGTCATCGCCGCTCACGAGGCGGCCCGCAAACGGCACTCCTCCCAGCGCATCCGGGTCGAGCACGCCATCGGACACCTCAAGAACTGGCGAATCCTCGGCCGCTACCACGGCCGGCGCGAGTCCTTCGACACCACCATCCGCGCGATCGCCGGCCTCCTGTCCGACCACCAACACACCGGCCGCAGCGAGAACACCACCCGGCGGCGTAGAGCCCTACCCGCCACACCTCACGTTCGGTGACACGCCGCTCATCTTCGTGCTACCAACCGTGCACGAGGTCGTTAGCGGTGACGAGGCGGTTCGACCTGACCGACGTGCAGTGGTCGGTGTTGGAGCCGTTGCTGCCGGCGTCGAAGCGTTCGGGTCGACCGTCGTCATGGAGTAGGCGGCAGTTGGCCTCGTTGATCCGGTAGATAATCCCGGTACGTGCCGCTGCGGGCGGAGTGGAAGCCGTCGAAGGGCTCGTTGAGTGGCTTGCCAGCCCGATAGGGGTTGACTGCGATCACGCGCTGGATGGTCTCCGTCGTCGCGACCGCCACCTCCAGCGGCAGGTCCTCGTGCAGGTTGCGGCGGGCCTGCCGGGAGAACATCACCGTGTACGGGCTGGTCGCCTTGGCGAGTTCGCGCCGATGCGGCACGAGCGGGCGGACGGTCTGGATACGATTGCTTCGCTGGCCGACCAGCCGTGGTACACAGGCCAACTTTGTGTCTTCGGCTTCAGCTATTGCGGTTACGCCACGTGGGGGTTCGCGGCCGACGCCGGTGATCAACTCGTCGGGTTGACGATGGCCGCGACCGCCGCCCAGTTCACCGGCTCCCTCTACACCGGCGGGGCGTTCTCCCTCGACAGCGCTCTGACCTGGGTGTGGGGACTGGGCGCGCTGGGATCGGACCCCGAACGCCAGCCAACCCTCATCCTGCGACACCCACACATCGGGCAGTGGGGCCTTTCTCGGAGTCGTAGGTGGACGGTGTGCGTTCCGACATGCACCCCCTCGATCGCCGCGACATCCGCCAGCATGATGAAACGGCGTCCAGCTACGAGTGATTCGGCCAGGGACGGCCGCTCCGGTATGTCGGCCAGCTGAGCGGGCGGTTCGACCCTGGCCCTGAGGACCGGTGCCGGACCGCCCGCTGTCGAGCGATCAGAGCTCAGAAGCGCTGGTGGTACGTGTCGTAGCGTCGCTCCTCGATGTTCCCCGTCCAGGTGGCGGGACCCGCCACCTTCACGTAGCCGCGGTAGTCAGAGCCGGGCCGGTTCCCGCAGCTGCGGTAGTTCGGGTCGTAGTGCCAGTAGTTCTCCAGCTTGCCCTGGGTCCAGCGCCGCACGACCACCTGGATCGGCTGGGCGTACTGCCCCGGCCGCAGGGTGGTCGTGTACGTGAACGACGTGGTGTACGTGGTCGTCCTCGACCACGACGGAAGGGCCTGCGCCAACAGGGTTGCGGGATTCCCCTGAACGCCTACCATGCCCATTAGCCCGACGTTGTAAGCGGTCGACTTGGTCTGGCCCCACGCGTAGCTACAGGACGGAGCGGTTGTCGGGCACCGGAATTCCGGACCCCTGAAGATCCAGTCCTCCCAGGTGTTGGATGCCCGCTGGGTTACCCACGTCCGGGTGTCCGATGCCTTGATGTTCTCACCCTGGTAGTGCATGCACGCGTAGGTGGCCGCCGAGGCCGGCTGCGCGCCGATCAGCAGGGCCAAGGGAATCGTCAGCGAAGCCACCACCGACATCCACCACCGTTGCCGTACCGATTTGCTTCGATGGGCCGTACTCTCAGGTGAGACCGCGATTGCCACAAAATCCTCCCCTTGATAGATGGGACCGTGTCGTCCCCCTAACGGAGACGAACATCTGGGAACTGCGGGAGCGGCGAGCAAGTCGCCGTCCCCAAGGCGCTCGGTAGCGTCGTCAACGCGCCATGTCGAGCCAGAAGTAGGTGAGATTGTCAGAAGAAACGGTTACGCGCTTGCCGCCCCAGTAGTTGCTGTCGCCCTGGCAGTTCGACGACAGATACATGTTGACGCGAAGCTCGGTGCCGTCGTTGTAGGTCAGACCCGTGTTGAACCATTGGTAGGTCTGCGAGGGGTCCTTTGCCGGCAGTGCCACGCACCGGTATGCCTGGCCCACGATGGCGACCTGGACCGCCTTGACGTTCCAGGCGACCCGAACGGCCAGCGTGTGCCTGCCATTCGCAGCCTCGGCCGGCGACCCCCAGGATGCGAAGCCGAGCGCGAGAGCCACGCTCGCCAGCACTGCCGTGATCCGATCCCTGCTCGCACCGGTCACTTTCTTCACCGGTCGCTCCTTTCGCAAGATTGTTTCTGAGCCGAAATCCACTCAGTAATCGATGGACAGCCAGTAGTTTGTGAGACCGCTGGTCTGCTCCGGGACGAGCATTCCCAATTGGCCGCCCCTGAGCACGCCGGTGGCCGGGCAGCCTCGATTCGCGTACGCAATAACGGTGATCTGCTGCCAGGCCCTGACCTGCTGGCCGGTGTTCCGCCATTGTCCGGTGTCAGCCTGCCAGCACAGGGGCCGCGTCCCGAGCGTCCAGTTCTGGTAGGAGATCGATCGGGTTCCGGCAATCGAGGACCTCAGCATGAGGTTCCAGGGCCCCCGCGGGTCAGCGGCCGACGCCGGTGCGGCCGCGAAGTTGCTGAACACACAGGCCAGGACGGTGGCCCCGGCGGTGAGCGCCAGCCGACGACGCGCCGGTGGCCGGCCAGGACTGGTTGACGTGGCGCGTGAAGATCGACCAGGCATTCGTTTCTCCCTGCTCGTTGGATTTGAACACCGCAATGGCCGGGGTGATGGAACCATCCCGGTGGAACGAAGGAGCCCTACGCAGTCGTGGTACTGGATCATCACGCCCCTCCTACGTCTCGGGCGGGTCGGGAAGGCGGAGGTGGATGGACTGGGCGAGGCGAAACAGTTCGGCACTGTGGTCGGCGGTTGTGGTTCCCGCTTGGGCGAGCGAGAGGACCCACCCTCGGTGGACGTGATGACTGGGTTGCCAGACGACGAAGGTGACGGTCTGCGGCGGCCCCTCAGGCACTTGGACCTCAGCGAAGGCGCCCACCCCGAGACTCTCAAGTGGCCGGACGGACGCGCTTTTCATCTGGCTCGCCTTCGGATCCCGGACAAGACCAGCAGCGATTTCCACCTCTGTTTCGTACGGCCGCGAGGTAGACGCGAGGCTGAGGAGAAGAGTTCCGTCGTCGGCGGCGTAGCTGCAGGCATCCGGGGCCTCGCCCTGCTGCGGCATGAGCTGTGCCGAGAACTTCAGGCTGGGTGAGATCCGTTGCGCCGCGGCCAGGTCGAGGGCGTGACACAGCGGCGACGGCGGATACGTTCGCCCGGCGGCAGGTGCCTGTGCTGAACCGGTAGGAGCGAGACCGGACTCGGCGGTCGAGGTGCCCGGCATGGACGACGACGGCGATCCAGCGGTAGGTGCGGTGGACTGTGGTGCGCAAGACGCCAGCGCGCCGGCGATCAGAAGAAGTGCCGCTGCGAATGCGGCTCTCCTCGTCTGGCCGGCCTTTCCGGGGCCCGCCGCAGGCGTCCATCTGCCGCTGGGCAGACGTCCTGACCCCATGTGTTCCTCCCGAGTCGATATGTCGTCCCGGCACCGGTCGACGGCGGGGGCCGGGGCGAAGCGTGTCCTGTGGCTTCGTGTGCCAGCTCCAACGTCTGCCGTGGCGGATCTCTGGCGCCGGGCCTGTTGCTCGTCCTTGGCGGTCACGGCCGCGGGCGGTTAAACCGGTCCGGCGTCCCTTCCGCCGTAGATGGGAAAAGTCTGCTCGTCGCTGACGGGTCGCTTCCCGCTCCCGTTGGTGATCTACTAGACGACCTTTCCGTTACACCGTCAACGGATGATCCTCACGTCGAGGGACTTCCCTCGCCCCGGTGCTGACCATCGGCTTCCGTCGGACTCGGGCTCGCCCAGTGCAGCGCTGGAAGCAGCGTGGCCTGGCATTCGGCCAGCGAACCTGCGGCGACAGACAAGACGGGGCATATTGCTCCGGCGGACCGAATGAACCCTTTCAACCTCCCCTTGCGCTCCGATGGACCGCAAGGTCGGAGGGGGCGTACGCCCCGCGCGGTTCAGGTTGGAAAAGGGTTCAATGATGACCCGATCGGAGGCGGGGCGTGGTGTCCTCGAATGCGTCCAGTCGTGCACCCGGTCCGTGGCCTCCGCGGAAGACGAGGTGGCGTCAGGCGTTTGACCTCGGCCGGACGGATCGGTCAGGGCTGTTGTGGCGGGTCAGTAGAATGGCGACCAATTGCGCGCGATTCTTCACCCCGTATCGGCGGTACAGCCCGGTGAGGCGCCGTTCGACGGTCGCGACACTGCAGTACATGAGCCTCGCGATCTCGGCGTTCGTCCGTCCTCCACAAAGGTGCTTCAGCAAGGTGGCTGTCTCGTCGCTCGGTCCGTCCGGCCGCACTGGCGGTTCGGGCTCGTCGTTGACCGGCAGCGCGAATTCCCGGTGTGCCAGCAACCGGATCTGTGCATCGGCCGTGGAAGCGATCTCGAAGAGCCCGGCGTCCAAGGCCAGGTGGCGTGCCTCGGCCAGCGCGGCGATTGCCGACACTCGGTCCCGCTCCTTGATCAGGCGTGCCCGCTGCGTCAGGCAGCGGGCCACCCAGGCGCGCGCTCGCAGGGACCTACTCAGTTCCTCGGCCTGCTCGCACGAGGCCATCGCGTCCTCTGGTCTGTCGAGCAGCTCGAACAGGTCGCTGAGCACCCAGCCCACAGGAACGATGGGGATGCCGGGAGGGATGACCGCAAACTCGTGGCGGAACGGCAACAGCTCCTGGACGACGTCTGCGGCGAGGCGGCTTTCCCCGGCCAGGACGGCAGCGCGCGCGTGCAGTACCAGCCAGACAGCCCAGGTCTCGTCGTGGGGGACCGAGCCCGGAGCGGGCCAGCTGGGTGTGGCGGTCGCGACGAGACTCCCGCCGCCGGTTCTGGACTCCGACCGAAGGAGCAACTCGGCCGCCGACAGCAGACGCATGTGGTCCGTCTCCTTCACCGGTACGTCGTTGGGCAGCGGTGTGCCGAGGCTGCGGCCGGTGTGAAAGCGCCAGAGCAGCCGCAGCATTCTTCGCGGCGGCAGACAGAAACGAACCCCTCCGTCAGCGTCCAAAGCGGCCGCGACCGCCCGCCGTTCATCCACGTCGATGAGACCGGCTGCCAGCTCGATGGCCACCGCCAGCCGGCGCCCCGACGGGGCGGACGACGCCAGCCCCCGTTCGGCGACCTCGAGGGCGATGGCCTCGAACGCCTCACGGCGGCCCTCTCGGATGGCCGTGTAGAGCAGGGCGGGCATGACCGGCTCCGCCACGACGTCCTGGACCTGCCGAATCCGCGCCGCGGACCGCGACAGCACCGGGGCGAGGTGTGGCGGGGAGCTCTCCGCGAAGAGCCCGATCACAGCGCCGACCGCACCCAGGTCCCCGCTATGCCAGGCGAGCTTCACGGCCTCGCATGCCTTCGCCACATAGACGTTCTCGCCGGCCGGGCGGGCCTGGAGGGCACTGCGGGCAAGGAGCTGGGCGCGCAGGCCGAGCTCATCCTCAGGACAGCGCGTCAACGCCTCTCCGACGTCGGCCGTGACGGCCTGGGATGCGGGCAATTCGGCAAGGAGCGTCACGGTAACCGACGCGAACAGCGATCCGTCGTCCGTCGCCCGCGCTGCATCCACCGCATCCAGCAGGAGCCGGAGGCCGACCTCCTTCCGTCGCAGCCGCAGGTTGCTGAGGCCTTCGACCTCCAGCAGCCGGGCGAGATCCGCTGCGTCAGGACGGCAGGCTCGCCCCTCGGCGCATGCGCGAACCGCCCGGTCCCCCTGCCCCTGCTGAAGAAACCAAGCGGCGGCCAGGTAGTAGTAGTGAGCGGCCACCGAATCGGCCAGTCCACCGTCACGACGATGCTGCGCGGCCCTCAGCGCGAGCGGGGATGGACGCCCAGCGATGATCCGCCCCAGGTAGCCCGACAACCGCCGGTGTACCTGAGCGCGCTCCTGTGGCGTGACGGCGTCAACGAGCAGATATCGCACGAGTGGATGGGTCAGCTGGTATCTGGGACCTTCCTCATCGCCGGTATGTGACACAAGACCGGCCGCTACGCCTCGGTCCAGAGTCTCCGACACCTTGACCAGGTCGACCCCGAGCACATCACTGATCATTCCGGGACTGGTGGCGTGATCTGCCAGAGCGGGCACGCTCAGCACATTGTCGCCGTTCGCCGCGGCGACCCGCCGCCGCGAAATGGCGGTCGGCCCCCCATAAGAGTCTTTTGCGACAAAGCCCTCCTCGGGGTCGGTCCCGTCGCCGCACGGACGGTCGTGCCCGGTCGTCGCCGAGTCCCAGGCACACAACTCCGAGATCATCCCGGGGTTCCCCCCGGATACACGGGCTACCAGTTCGGCCCGCCCGTCCTCGTGCAGATGTTCCGGGAGGAGCGACCGGGCCAACCGTACCGCCTCGGGGGTCGGCAGCGGTGACAGCCGAAGACGGAAGACCCTCAGCTCCTCCTCCCACGCCGTCCACAGGCGTCGAAGAGGCGGTGCGGCGTCGTCGAGATTCAGCGTCAGCAGAAAGACGATCGGCGCAGAAATGTCCGTGCGCAGCAACGCTCCGAGCGCGTGGACAGCCTGCATATCCGCCGCGGCCAGTCCGTCTCCGATCACCAACGTCGAGGCACCGCTGCGCTTCGCGGCGTTCAAGGCGGTCATCCATTGGTCTCTGCAGGCGGTGACGAGTTTGGCCTGTCGCCGGCCGGGATGCTGCGGAGGTGGGACAGGAAATCCGGTCCGACGAGGAGACCCCGCTCCCAGCGACAGTTCGACAATGTCGACCTTGCCGAGGAAGTGTCGCCGTACGGCGTTGACGAGGTACGACTTCCCCTGACCGGTGCGGCCCGAGACGAGTAACGCCCCTCCCCGACGTTCCGCGAAGCGGCTCCACATCCAGCCAATCGTTGCGTGTTCTGTCCACCGCGCGTAGTTCGGCTGGCGCCCACCGTCCGGGATGGCCAGGGGCGCATACCGGGCGACCGGCCTGGAGCTGCGTATTCTCACGGATTGCTCCATCGTCGACTAGGGTGATCATGAGGCGATCGTGCAGGAGTCTCCGGGGTGACGACCTTGGCACGACCCACCGCGGAGATGGGCGCGCGGGCGCTGAGTACCATGCTGGTCACCCCTTCAGCCCGGGTAGCAACCGTCAGCGGCCCAGCAGATCCGCCGTTGATCCACCGCGAATCCGTCGCCGCCGATCCCTTTGGGTAGGCAGGCGGACCACCGCCGGTCGCCGCTATTGTTTTCGGTGCGGGTGCCCGCGCCCCGCACCTGATCAGGTGGAATAGTGAGCCGGTAAGGCATCGGCGTGCGCGCGAGGGGCGGTGCTACCGCGCACGAGCAGGCGGGTAGGAAGCACCTCCAGCTGTCCGCTCGGCTCGCCACCGGCGGCCAGCAGGTCGAGCAGCATCTGCGCGACGGTCTCGCCCTGCTGCACCACTGGTTGCTCGATTGTCGTCAGGTCCAGCAGGTCGGCCATGTCGTGGTTGTCAAATCCGACGACCGAGATGTCCACGGGCACGCGCAGCCCAGCACGGCGGATGGCGCGCAAAGCTCCGAAGGCCATCTCGTCGGACTCGGCGAACACGGCCGTGGGGCGGCGTACCCCCCGGAGCAGTCGTGCCATGGCGCGTTCACCGCTGGCGATCGTGAAGCCGCCGATCGCCTCAAGCGAGGCATCATAATCAATGTGAGCCTCGTTGAGTGCGGTAAGGTAGCCGTTTCGGCGCTCGACAGGGGTCGTGAAGTTCATTGGTATCTCGGTACCGCTGGAGATCAATCCGATGTCGCGATGCCCGAGCTGTGTGAGGTGCCGAACCGCTGTTATCGCGCCAGAAACGTCATCGATTCGCACGCAGGCGAACGGCGTCGCCGCCACACCCACGACCGCAACGGGCACATTCAACTCGGTGAGTCGGTCCACTTCAGACTTGGACAACGGCAGGCTCAGCACGATCACGCCGTCGACCCGGCGACGCAGCGGCATCTCCACGAAGAACCGCTCCCGGCCGGCGTTGTCACCGATGTTGTACAGCAGCAGGTCGAAGCCCCGGGCCCGCAGCACGCTTTCCACGCCCAGAATTACCTGCCCGAAGAACCAGCGATTCACATACGGCACCACGACGCCGATCGTGTGCATCCGGCCGCTTGCCAACCGGGAGGCGGCCGGCGAGATGACGTAACCCAAAGACGCGGCGATCTCGGCAATGCGCCTGCGGTTGTCTTCGTTGACTCCGGGCAAACCTCGCAGGGCGCGCGAGACGGTGGACGGCGAGACGCCGGCGGACCTCGCGACGTCCTCCAGGCTTGTGCTCACCTTTTGGTTCCCTCCCGGTCCATTGAGGACATGAAAGGACACTAAACCGATGTGACAACGCAACGCAAGCGCTTGCGTTCACCGTCGTCCTGTGGCTACGGTCGTACGCAGGGCTCGATGGCCGCCGGTGCATAAGTCGCGCACGACCTCATGTTCGTCGACAGTCGACGACGCCTGAAAACTGGCGCCCTTGGCACGCCCTCGTCCTCAGAGGGCGTCTGATTCACGTATTTTGTGGGTAATGCGTGTTTAGGTGTCTCGCCAGGTTGGGGTGGTTTCGTTGAGGAGTTTGGCGAGGTTGTCGATCATGGCGATGCGGATCATGCTGGCGGAGTTGTCGGGTAGGGCTTCGTAGTCGCGGGCGAGGCGTCGGTGCTGCATGATCCAGCCGAGGCTGCGTTCGACAACCCATCGCCGCTTGACTATTGAGAATCCTCTGACCTGTGGTCTTTGGTGACGACTTCGGCGTCGATGCCGAGGGTGGCGCCGTGTTCGACGACGCGGTTTTGAAGCCGGCGTCGACCCAGGTCTTGGCCAGGGTGGGGTGGGTGGCTTTGGCCTGGTCGAGCAGGATGCGGTGTCGTAGGAGAGCGAAGCCGCTGCGTCCGTACATTGAGCCTTTTCCAAGCTGATCTTGCAGCTTAGGGTGGGTG